>DAHXOA010000038.1 GCA_027365145.1 Acidimicrobiaceae bacterium
GTGAACCAGGCGACGACCGCCGAGGCCAACAGCAAGGCACCCGCAGCCGAGAGGGCCAGATCGAGGCCGTGACCGAAGGCGCCGTAAGCGGCGGTGACCACCTTGTCGATGATCTGCTGGATGGTGGCGTTCCCTTTGCCGGCGGAGCCGCGGGCCTGTGATCCGAGTGATCCGGTGGTGACGGCGGCGATCACTTCGGACCGGAACGCCGGAGGGATGCCGATGGCGGCCAGCCGGTTGGCGAGCTGGACGGTGAGCTGGCCGTTCACGATGGTCCCGAGAATGACGACTCCCGCCACCGCACCGAGCTCGCGGCTGGTGTTGGTGGTCGACGCGGCCATGCCCGAGTGCTCCGGCGGGACGCTGGTGAGAGCGGACGAGGTCACCGGCACGATGGCGATGCCGAAGCCGACCCCGGCGATGCCGAGGGTCCATCCGACGGTCGAGACTCCGGAACCCGGGTTGATGACCGCGTTGGTGAGGAGCACCCCGGCGCCGGCGAGGAGGCAACCGACGGTCATCGGCACCTTGGTGCCGACCGAAGCCACCCATCGGCCGGTCAGGAGCGAGGCGAGCACCATGCCGGCAGCCAGGGGGACGAAGTCGAGCGCCAGGGCGAACGGAGACGCGGACCCCACCACTTCGAGGTAGAGCGCCACGAAGAAGAAGATGGAGAAGATGCCGAAATAGCTGGTGAACGCGATGAAGGTCGACCCGGCGAACGGCGCCCGGCGGAAGAAGGACAGGTTGAGCATCGGGTTCGGGGATCGCCGTTCGGCGACGACGAACGCAACCAGCGCGACGACGCTGACGCCGTAGAGGAGCAGGACCCACCAGGTGATGTAGCCCGACGTCTCACCCGAGATGGTGGCGAAGGTCGCGGTGCCGAAGGTGACCGCACCGAGGACGAAGCCGGGGAGGTCGAGGTGGCGACCGGTCGGATCCGAGCTCTCGGGGAGCACGACCACGGCGACGACCAGGGCCAGGGCCCCGAAGAGCAGGTTGAACCAGAACACCGCCCGCCACGACCAGAGGCCGACCAGCACCCCGCCGAGCACCGGGCCGAGCGCCAGAGCCAGGCCCGACACCGCGGCCCAGGTGCCGAGGGCCCGGGCCCGCCGGGAGCGTCCGGGGTAGAGCTGACGGATCATCGAGAGCGTGCCCGGCTCGGAGGCGGCCGCCCCGGCTCCCATCACCACCCGACCGGCGATCAGCATGGTGGTGGAGGTGGCCAGTGCCGAGACGACCGATCCGGCGCAGAACACCGTGGCCCCGATCAACATCAACTTCTTGCGGCCGAAGGTGTCGCCGAGGCTCCCGCAGATCAGCATCAGGCTGGCGAAGGTGAGGGCGTAGCCGCTGACCACCCACTGCAGCCCCGCCACCCCGGCATGGAGACCGGACTGCACGTCGGAGAGGACGGCGCTGATCACCGTGTTGTCGAGGAAGGTGAGGAAGAGGATGCTCATCAGCACCACCATGGCCAGGTGGGGCCTGGCGACCGTGACTCCTGGCTCGGACGGCTCGGTGTCGCGCTGGTCGTGCCGATCCGCGATCGCGGCGGCGAGGTGACGGGTCACTCTCACTCCGACAGTGTCGCCGGTGCCGTCCCGCACGTCGAATGGGTCGATCCCTCGAGCCGGGGCGGCCGGCACCTCCGGTCGGTCGAACCGGGCGACAGCGGGCGACGAGGCGACCGCATCTGCCGGGTACCGTGGCCCGATGCGCGCGACCCGTTCCATGGTGCACCGGCGGTGACCGTCTACCTCGACGACTGGCGCCAGCGCGCCCGGCTGGGGCCGGTGGACGACCGCTGGTCCCACCTGATCGCCGACACCGACGCCGAGCTGCATGCGTTCGCCGGGCGGCTGGGGATGCGCCGGGCATGGTTCCAGACCAACGAGCGCCGGCCTCACCAGGCCCACTACGACGTCCCCGAACGGCTCCGGGCCGAGGCGATCGGCCTGGGAGCCGTTCCCGTTTCCTGGCGCCAGCTCGGGCGCATGCTTCGCCAGCGCCGGCTCGCGGCAACCCCGACGGGGCCTCCGGACGGCCCAGGCGTCCCGAACGGCCCAGGCCGGCGATCGTGATGTGCCCTTCCTCCGGTGGGACCCACCCGGCACCACGGTCACTCGACCCGCGCACCCCGATCGTGGTCGGCGTGGGCACGGCCAGCGCAGCGGCGGAGCCGTTCGAGCTGCTGGTGCGCGCCGTGTCGGCCGCCGGAGCGGACACCGGCCGGCCGGCCCTGCTCGCGGCGGCGGACCGCTGGGCGGTGCCCCAGGGAACCTGGTCGTACGCCGACCCGGCCCGACTGCTCTCGGACGCGGTGGGTGCAACGGGGGCGTGCACCCACCTGGTGGCGTTGGGCATCCCCCAGCAGACGCTTCTCAACGATGCGATGGCCGCCATCGTGGACGGTCGGTCCGAGGTCGCGGTGGTGGCCGGCGGCGAGGCGAGGCGTTGGGCCCGGCAACCCGGTGCCGTCGAGACGCCTCAGGACGACGCGGTCCCCGACGTCCATCAGAAACCGGTGGGGGCGCTGGTGGAACCGGTGGAGATCGCCACCCGGCTGTGGGAGCCGGTGCAGCAGTATGCGATGATCGACAACGCCCTGCGCTTCGCCGAAGGCCGGTCCCTTGCCGAGCACCGGCGCCAGGTGGCCGACCTGTGGGAGCGGTACAACCTGGTGGCCCGGACCAACCCGAAGGCGGCCTTCCCCCGGGCGATGGACGCCGCGGCCATCGACACCCCTTCGGCCTCGAACCGGCCGCTGGCGTTCCCCTACAACAAATGGCACTCGAGCCAGTGGACGGTCGACCAGGCCGCCGCCCTGGTGCTCTGCTCGGTGGAGACGGCGCGCCGGATCGGGGTGCCGACCGATCGCTGGGTCTTCCCCCTGGTGGGCGTGGAGTCGAGCCATGCGGTGTCGCTGGTCCGGCGCGCCCGCCTCCACGCGTGGCCCGCCATGGGGGTTCTCGGGCGGGCCGCCGCAGCACGGATCGGACGGCCGGTCGCCGAGGTGGAGCACGTGGAGCTCTACAGCTGTTTCCCCGCCGCGGTCCGGGTGCAGCAGCGCGAGCTGGGGCTCGACGGGGAAGGGACCCCGACGGTCACCGGCGGTATGGCGTTCGCCGGGGGGCCGTTGAACAACTTCGTGTTGCAGGCCACCGTGGCCATGGTCGACCTCCTTCGGAACCGGGACGGCGACCCGGGGGGTGCGGGTGGAGGCGGGGCGGCGCTCGGGATGGTCACCTCGGTGAGCGGCCTGCTCACCAAACCGGGCATCGGTATCTGGTCGACGTCCCCTGACGGCCGACCGACGCTGCTCGCAGACCTGGGCGTCGAAGCGGAGCAGGCGACCGAGGTCCGCGACGTGGTCGGGACACTCGACGGCTATCGCGGGAGCGGGACGGTGGCGACCTATACGGTGACTCCCGACGGCCCTACGACGGTGGCGCTGTGCGACACCGCCGACGGGCGCCGGTGCGTGGCCTTTTCGGGCGATCCGGTGCTGGCAGCTTCGGCGATGGAACGGGAGCTGATCGGTACCGAGGTGACGGTCGACGCCGGTACGTTCCGGCGGTCGTGACGGCGGAGCTGCACCGGGTGGCCAGCCTGGTAAGACTGGTCGGCACACGCCGCGTCGGTGGCGCACGCCGCACCGGTGGCACACGAAGCACACGAAGCACAGGAAGCACAGGGGAGGGGACATGAGCGAAGTCCAGACGGTACGGGGCCCGATCGACAGCAGCGAGCTGGGCCGGACCTACATGCACGAGCATATCTTCGTCCTGACCCCCGATGTCCAACAGAACTACCCGGGGGAGTGGGGGAGCGAGGACGACCGGGTGGCGGACGCGGTGGGCAAGCTCACCGCCCTGGCCGACTCGGGGGTGCGCACCATCGTGGACCCGACGGTGATCGGCCTGGGCCGGTACATCCCCCGACTGGTCCGGGTCGCTGAACAGGTCCCGGGCCTCAACATCGTGGTCGCCACCGGCTGCTACACCTACCAGGACGTCCCGTTCTTCTTCCACCACCGGGGCCCGGCGCTGAACGAGGTGCTCGGCACGGAGGTCGCCGACCCCATGGTGGATCTCTTCGTGGGGGACATCGAGGTGGGAATCGCCGGCACCGGGGTGAGGGCCGGGCTGCTGAAGTGCGCCATCGATCGCCAAGGGCTCACCGGTGGCGTCGAGCGGGTGATGCGGGCGGTGGCGCGGACCCATCACGCCACCGGTACCCCGATCACCGTCCACACCCATCCGGGCAGTGAGACGGGCTGGGTGGTCAAGCGGGTGCTGGTCGACGAGGAGGGCGTCGACCCGTCCCGGATCGTGCTCGGCCACAGCGGCGACTCGAACGACGCCGACCATCTGTCCGCCCTGGCGGATGCGGGGTTCCTGTTGGGGATGGACCGGTTCGGCATCAACCTGGGGACGACCTTCGAGGCCCGGTGCGACATCGTGGTCGAGCTGTGCCGCCGCGGCTACGCGGAGCGCATGGTGCTGTCGCACGACGCCGCCTGCTACATCGACTGGATCGACCCCGACCTGATCCCGTTCATGCCGCAGTGGCACTACCTCCACATCGGCGAGGACGTGCTCCCGTACCTCCGCGATCACGGAGTGTCCGAGGTCCAGATCGACGCCATGCTGGTCGACGTCCCCCGGCGCTACTTCGCCGAGTAGCGGCCTGGCGGGGCGCTCAACCTTCGGACGACGACGGGGCGGGGGAACCTGCCGCCACGTCGGCCGCCGCTCGCTCCAGCACGTCGAGGAGGAGCTCGGGCGGTTGGGCACCCGACACGGCATAGCGCCCCGCAATGACGAAGAACGGGACACCGGTGACCCCGAGCTCGGCGGCCCGGCGCTCGTCGGCACGCACCTCGTCAGCGAAGCGACTGCCGGCCAGCAGCTCCACCACCGCGGTCCGCTCGAGTCCGACCTCGACGGCAAGGTCGGCCAGGTGCGAGCGGTCGCCGATGGGGATGCCCTCGGTGAAGTAGGCCGCCATCAGACGCTCCTTCATCGCGTCCGCCAGACCGGCGGTCCCGGCCAGGTGCACCAGTCGGTGGGCGTCGAACGTGTTCCCCATGGCGACCTCGTCGAGCCGGTAGTCGAGGCCCACCTCCGCCGCCAACCCGGTCAGGCGGGCGTTGGCTGCTTCCGCTTCGCCGGCGCTCATCCCGTACTTCTGTTGGAGGACCTCGGCCATCGACTCGGTCCGGCGTGCCGGACCGTTCGGATCGAGCTCGTAGCTCCGCCACACCACCCTGACCGGGTCTGGGGAGGCGAACGACGCCAACGCCGACTCCAGGTGCCGCTTACCGATGTAGCACCAGGGACAGACCACGTCCGACCAGATCTCGACCTCCATCGTCCCTCGTTCCTCTCGTCCGGCTGGGGCCTCGAGTCCCATGCCGTGAGCCTCGGCACTGCGCTGCGAACGCCTCGACGATGGTACCGCCGGAGGTCACAAGTCCGGCAGCCCCGGCAGCGATGCCCCGGCAGCGGCGACCCGGCGTCGTCAGTTGTTGCCGCCGAAGATCTGAAGGAAGAACAAGAAGACGTTGAGCACGTCGAGGAAGATCGACGCGGCCAGGGTGGGAGCAGAGGCGAGGCTCTGGGAACGGCGCAGCCGTTGGAAGTCGAACAGCACCAGGCCGGCGAAGACCACCAGGCCGAGGATCGCGTAGAGCAGGTGACCACCGGGAATCCGAACGAAGATCATCACGATCCCGAACACGATGAGCGCCAGGAGCGCCCCGAACGAGATCCTCCCCAGCGTCGACAGGTCTCGACGGGTCGTGTAGCCGGCGGCGCCGAAGCCGGCGATGAACAGGGCGGTCGCCCCGCCGGCCTGCCAGAGCGCCTGTGGGTTGGTACTGGCGTAGTAGGCGGTGACCGGGGCTACGCCCAAGCCCATCAGGATGCCGAAACCGAACAGCAGGGCGATGGCTGCCACCTCGGAACGTCGGGCTGCCACCCGCAACAGGAGCAGGCAGGCGAAGGCGGCGATGAACCAGACGAAGCCCAGCCGGTAGGAGGAGTCCCGACCCACGTAGGCCCCCAGCGCGAACAGTCCGGCGGTGGCGGCGACCAGGCCCATGGTCTGCCCGAACACGGTCCGGGTGCGGTCCCGTCCGATCGAATGGCCGGCGTCCCAGGCCAGTGCGTCGCTCATGGTCTCCCCTCTCCGCCCGGTCGGCTTCGGTACCTCGGTGGCGCCGATGCTAGCGACCGGGTGGATCGGTGCGAGTGGACGGATCGGTCCGACTCCCCGCCGTTGCCTCCCGGGCCCTTCCTCCGATCGGCCCGCCCGGGGAAGGGCGACCGGGGCGACCGGGGCTAACGTCTCGACCATGGTCCTCGAACAGGCGGTGATCACCATCCGACCCGGCACCGGACGTGAGTTCGAGTACGCACTGTCGGAGGCCCGGGGCGTGGTCGCCGGAGCAGCAGGATTCGTGTCGATCGAGGCGTGCAGAGGGATCGAGCGCCCCGACGAGTACGTGCTGTTGATCCGGTGGCGGACCCTCGAGGACCACGTCGAGGGCTTCCGGGGATCCGAGGCGTTCGGCCGGTGGCGTGCCCTGATCGGGCCGTTCTTCGCCTCCCCGCCGGTGGTGACCCACTTGGCGACGGTGCTCGGGGACGGTGGGGCACCCTGATGGGGATGCTCGACGGTCACTGTGGGCTGGTGACCGGTGCCGCATCGGGGATCGGACGTGCCACCGCCGTCCGGCTCCGTGCCGAAGGGGCACGGGTGGCCTTGGTGGACGTCGACGCCGACGCGGTGCGGTCGGCGGCCGACGAAGTGGGCGGTACTGCCGTGGTGGCCGACGTCGGTGACAGCGAGCAGCTCGCCGCGGCGGTGAGCGAGGCGGTGTCGACCATGGGTGGGCTTTCCCTGCTCGTCAACAACGCCGGGGTGGGAGCGGTCCGACGGCTGCACACCTACTCGGACCGCGAGTACGACCGGATCGTGGACGTGAGCATGCGGGGCACGTTCAACGGGATCCGGGCGGCGGCGCCGGTGATGCTGGCCGCCGGCCGGGGCGCCATCGTCAATGTGGCGTCGGTCAGCGGCATGCGCCCGACGCGCGGCGAGGCCCCCTACGCAGCCGCGAAGGCGGCCGTCATCGCGCTGACCCAGTCGGCGGCACTCGAGTACGGCCCGACGCTCCGGGTGAACTGCGTGTCCCCGGGGTTGATCGAGACGCCCCTCACCGGGCAGCTCCTCGTCGACGATTCGGTGCGGGCCGGCTTCGACCGGCGGACTCCGTTGGGCCGGGTCGGCACCGCCGACGAGGTGGCGTCGGTGATCGCATTCCTGTGCTCGGATCTGGCGTCCTATGTGACCGGGGTCAACCTGCCGATCGACGGGGGCAGCCTGCTGCCGAGCGCCCAGGTCGAAGGCATGCTGGCCGCCATCCTGGCGCAGACCGACTGACCGACCGGGTGGAGCGGCCCCGGGATCCCGTTCAGCCCGCGTCGGCCAGTTCGAGTGCCGCCGCCAGGTGCCCGGTGAGGTCGGCCAGCGTCGAGTGGGCGTTCAGCCCGCTGGTGGAGGGCATCACGTAGACCGGGCGGCCACCCACCGCGTCGGGTTGACGGCCCGCCCGGGCGCCGGGGTGGCCTCCGGCCCGCCAGCCGGCCAGCCCGACGAAGCAGATCGCCCGGGGTTCCAGCCACGTCGCCAGCCGGTCCAGCCGGTCGAGCCCGGAGCGGTACTCGGCGGTCTGGACCTCCGCGGCGGACCGGGTGGCCCGTTTGACCAGGTCGGTCATCCCCATCCGGTCCACGTCCAGCGCCCGGCGCGGATCGCGGGCGGTCGAGACGGCGCCGGCTGCCACGGCCGCCTTCCAGAACCGGTTGGTCGGCCCGGCGAACCCGACCCCGGCGTCGGCGGCGACCAGGCTCGGATTGAGGCCGCACACCAGCAGACGCATCCCCGGGCCGACCGTGTCGGCCAGGGTGCGGGCCCGGACGGCGGAGCCGGTGAGCCGGTCTCCGGTGCGCTCGACGGTGGTGCCCTCCACCTCGAACCCGGCACCGGCGACGACGTCGAGGAACCACTGGAGCGGTTCGTCGACCGCCGCGTGCGTGCGCTCCGACCGGAGAGACACGGCCCAGGGCACGGACCCGGTGACCACAACGCCGGCCCCGACCGGGAGCGAGCGGTGGAGCGCCCACAGACGGAGGGGGAGGGGAAGGGTGTGCGGGGGGCCGTCACTGACGGTCATCCGGAGCGACGACGGGGCTCGCCCGGCTGCCCGGCCCGCCGCGCCAGCTCGGCCAGTGCCGCGCCGTCGAGACGGTGCACGGTCCACTCGTCGAGGGGCCGTGCGCCGATCGAGCGGTAGAACCCGAGTGCCGGCTCGTTCCAGTCGAGCACCGACCACTCGACCCGTCCGTCGCCTGACGCCGCTGCCACCGAGGCCAGGTGGGCGAGCAACGCGGTGCCCGTACCACGCCCCCGTGCGTCGGGTCTGACGTAGAGATCCTCGAGATGGATGCCGTGGCACCCGGTCCAGGTGGAGAAGGTCACGAACCAGAGCGCCATCCCCACCACCACGTCCCCGAGCTCGGCGACGTGGACGAACACCGTCGGCGAGGGGCCGAACAGGGCACGCCGGAGCTGGTCGGCTCCCATCCGGGCGCTCTCGGGCTCGCGCTCGTAGGCGGCCAGCTCGCGCACCATGGCCACCAGCACGTCCACGTCGCCGTCGCGCGCCGGGCGGATGACCGGGGCCCCGCGGTCCGGTTCGTTCACGGGGCCGGGGTGGCGCCGATGAGGACGAAGGCGACGCGGACTGGCCGGCCGGACCGGTTCCTCCAGCCGTGGCGGGTTCCGCACTGCACCACCACGGTCCCCGGGGCGATGGTGGTGGTGGCCCCGTCGTCGAGCTCGAGGTCGATGGGTCCGTCGAGGACGATCGCGTAGTCGACGGTGTCGGTGGTGTGCATGCCCGGCGCGTCGGGTTCGAGGCGCTCGACCAGATCGGGAAGCTTGGCCACCGCCTCATCGAGCGCAGCGCTGAAGTCGACGTCGGTGGTTGGCGCCCCCGCGCCGTCGGCCGGGAACGTCACCACGCGGAACACGGTCGCTCCCGGCGGGGGAAAGTACCGCGGTGCCCCTGGCGATCCCAGGCGGTCGGGCAGGGCCGGCGTGGCGTCGGTGTGCCACAGCTCGATGGTCTCGAACCCTGGCATCAGGGAGAGGGTCACGGGCTCGACCGGCCCGTCGCTGACCACGACGGCACGGCCGCCCTGGTCGTGGCCGGTGACGACGCAACGGATGGCTTCCATGGATGGCTCCTTACGACGGTGGCCCCCAGCTTGCACCAACCGCTCACCGGTCAGTGGACGCGGGACCCCGCACGTTCAGAGGACCCTGCACGCTCAGAGGACGCGGAACACGATGCCGGCGCGTTGGAGCCGGAGGCGCAGCGCGCGTCCCAAGGCGACTGCGGTGGTGACCTGGCCGGACGTCGGCGGCAGCTCGTCGTGCACCAGGCTGAGGGCAGCCTCGCTGATCATCTTCGACGTCTCGGTATAGCCCGGGTCCCCTCCGGCGACTTCGGTCACCACCCGCTCGCCCCCGCCCTCCCCGACGAAGCGGACCGAGAACCACGCCGCGGCCCGCTGCGCCTCGGTGGGGCCGGAACCGGCCGGGCGCAGCCGGAGAAGGGCTCGGCGTGCCGGGGGAAGGTGGGCCAGGCCGAACAGGACTCCCACCCCGGCCATGGTGGCCGCGGTTCGGGCCGGACCTCCGGCAGCCAGCTGGTGGCAGTAGGTGAAGTCGGGCCCGTAGCGGGGGAGTGCCCGGGCCGAGGCGGCCACGATCAACGGGTCGATCGTCGGCATGGGCAGCAGCCACCTCGAGGAGTCGGGGTCCTTGTGCACCCGTCCGGGGATCGACCGCACCTGGCGGTCCGTGAGCGCCGGTTCGACCTGGGTGCGGACGGCATGGACAGCGTTCCCCTGGCGGAGGCGGGCCATGATCCCCAGCGCCGAGGCGGCCGTCCCTCCCGAGATGGTCCCGTTGACCCGGACCGCAGCCCGCACGGTGAGGGGGACGCCTTCGGGGAGCTGGTCGACGGTGAACTGGGCGCCCAGGTCATGGGGCATCGAGTCGAACCCGCAGGCATGGACCAGCCGCGCCCCGCTGTGTACCGCGGTGGCATGGTGCTTGAGGTACATCAGGTCGAGGAACTCGGGCTCCCCGGTCAGGTCGAGGTAGTCGGTCCCGGCCGCGGCACAGGCGGCCACCACCGGTTCCCCCGTGTCGAGGTAGGGGCCGACGGTGGTGACCAGCACCCGGGTGGATCCGGCCAGGGAAGCCAGACCGGCCGGATCCCCGGCGTCGACCCGGACGATCCCCACCGGCCGGGCGAGGGAGGCCGCGACCGACTCGAGTCTGGCGGGGTTCCGACCGGCGAGCGCCAGTCGGGTCGTCGGGGGCGCGTGCTCCGCCAGGTACCGGGCGATCAGCCCACCGGTGAACCCGGTGGCACCCAGCAGAGCGATGTCATAGTCCCGGTCGGAGCGATCGTTGCGAGCCATGGGTGGATGCTACGGCTCGAACCGGAACCCCATTCCGGGCTCGGTCCGCAGGTACCGTGGCTGGGACGGGTCGGGCTCGAGCTTGCGACGGACCCGTGCCATCAGGACCCTCAGGTACTCGGTCTCCGTCTCGTACCCCGGGCCCCAGACGTCGAGGAGCATCTGGCTCTGAGAGACCAGTCGGCCCGGGTTGCGCGCCAGCACCTCGACCATGCCCCACTCCTTGGGGGTGAGATGGACCGGCTCGCCATTCCGGAGGACCTGTTTGGCGGCCAGGTCGACGGTGAAGGCGTCGGTGACCACCACCGGCTCGTCGATCGCCGATTCGGTGCGGCGCAGAGCGGCACGGACCCGGGCCAGGAGCTCGTCCATCCCGAACGGCTTGGTCATGTAGTCGTCGGCGCCGGCGTCGAGTGCCTCCACCTTGGTGATGGTCTGGTGGCGGGCGGAGAGCACGATGATCGGCACCGCGCTCCACCCGCGGAGGCCGAGCACGACTTGGAGCCCGTCGATGCCGGGAAGTCCCAGGTCGAGCAGCACCAGATCCGGATGGCGGTGGGCGGCGAGGTCCAGCCCTTCCTCGCCGGAGCGGGCTCCCACTACCTGGTAGCCCCGGGCACTCAGACCGATGGCCAGCGCTCGCAGCAACGAGGCGTCGTCGTCCACCACCAGGATCGTGGTTGCCGCGGTGCCCGGCGAAGGACCGGCGGTGCCGTGGTTGGCCCTCCCCCGGTCGGGGGGAGCCGCACCCGGACCGGTCGGGGGAGTCAGGGCCACGGAGTGGACTCCACCGGGTGCTCCGAGGCGGCGCTGACGGCCGGGTCACCGTCGGCACTCCCCCCGGCCGGGTGGCGCTGGGCGTCCGGGCAGGGGAAGCGGACGACCATGGTGCAGCCACCTCCCGGCGTGTCCTCGATCTCGAGCTCCCCGCCCATCGTGCCGACGAAGCCGCGCGAGACGGCCAGTCCGAGGCCCACTCCGGCGTGGCTGGTGGTGTCCCCGAGGCGCTGGAACGGCCGGAACGCGGTATCCCGTTCCCCCGGGCGGATGCCCGGACCGCGGTCGGTGACCCGGATGTCCACGCTGTCGGCAACGAATCCCGCCTCGACACGGACCGGGCTGCCGGCCCCGTGGACCAGGGCGTTGTCGATCAGGTTGGCCAGGACCCGTTCGAGGAGGACGGCGTCGACGTGCAGGCGGGGCAACGAGTCGGGGAGCTGGACGTCGACGTCGGCCGCCCGGGTGCCGAGGCTGGCCATCGCCGCCTCCACCACCGCACCGACCGGTACGTCGGCGGCGGCGCTCTCGATCGCCCCCGACTGAATCCGGCTCATGTCGAGCAGGTTCTCGACCAGGGAGCTGAGCCGGTCCGACTCGTGGTCGATGGTCTGCAACAGGATCCGGGTCTCCTCCGGTCCGAACTCGAGTTGAGCAGACAGCAGGCTCGACGACGCGGCTTTGATCGACGCCAAAGGGGTCCGCAGGTCGTGGCTGACCGCCGCCAGAAGCGCCGAGCGCAGTTCGTCCGCTCCGGCCAGCGCTTCGGCTTGCGCCGCCTCGGCGTTCAGCCGCTCGCGCTCCAGCGCGGTGGCGAGTTGGGCGGCGAAGCCGGTCAGGATGTCGCGCTCGGTGATGGTCAGATCCGGCCCACGCAGGGCCAGCTGGTCGGCACCGGTGAGGGGAATGGCGACGGTCGACTCGGCCGGGGTCCGCGGCGGCTGCAACCCGGCGGCGACCAGGACGGTCCAGGCCGAGGCCCGGTCGCCGGCACCCTCGGTCCCGCCGGTTCCGCCGGTTCCGCCGGCAGGGCGCAGGACCGAGGCGGCCTCGAGGCGGAAGGCGACCAGCAGCTCGTCGAGCAGCTCGGGCAGCAGGTCGGCGTCGGGCGAGACCAACCGCCCGGCCACCCGGGCCAGCATGTGGGCGTCGGCGCGCGCCTGGACCGCGCCGGCGGATCGGCGGGCGGAGAGGTCCACCAGCACGCTCACCGAGCCGGCGACCACCAGAAAGATCACCAGGCTGAGCACGTCGCGCACGTCGGCGATGGTGAAGGTGTGCAGCGGCGGGGCGAAGTAGTAGTTGGAGAGAAGGAACCCGGCCAGCGCCGCCAGCGCCGCCGGCCACACCCCACCGATGGCGGCCACCGCCACCACCACCAGCAGGTACGAGCTGAGGGCGACGGAGAGGTCGACATGGCTGCGGCTGGCGGTCATCAGCACGGTGAGCAACGGGAAGCCCACGATCCCGAGAAGCAGGGCACCTGCACGCCGGCGGGTGGTGAGGGGCGAGAGCATCGAGGGGCGGTGCCGTGGCCGGGTACCGCCCCGCCGGTCAGGGTCGTCGCTCCCGGATTCGTCGTCAGTATCGGTGGCGATGATGTGGACGTCGAGTGCACCGCCCGCCTCGCGGATCACCGAATTGATGACCGACCCGCGGACGAACTCGGTGAGCCGGCTCCGGTGGGACGCCCCCATCACCAGTTGGGTGGCATTCTCCGTCCGGGCGACCTGGACCAGCGCGGGGGCGACGTCGGCGCCGACCACCTCGACGTAGCGACCGTCGAGCTCGTGGAGGAGGGCCCGGTTCCGGGCCAGCCCGTCGGTTCCTGATCCGGACAGGCCGTCGTCGGTGCGGACGTGCACGCCGATCAGCTCGGCCTTGGTGCGCATGGCCATGCGCGCCGCCCGTCGGATGAGGACCGCGCCACCGGGAGCCCCGGTGAGGGAGACCACCACCCGCTCCTTGGTCTCCCACTGCCCGGCGATGCCGTGGCGCTCCCGGTAGTCGTGGAGCTCCTGGTCCACCCGGTCGGCCACCCACAGGAGCGCCAGCTCGCGCAGCGCGGTGAGGTTCCCGGCCCGGAAGTAGTTGGACAGCGCGGCGTCGATCCGTTCGGCCGGATAGACGTTCCCGTGGGCCAGGCGCCGCCGGAGTGCCTCGGGGGCCATGTCGACCAGCTCCAGCTGGTCCGCGCTGCGCACCACCCGATCGGGGACCGTCTCGTGCTGGGCGACGCCGGTGATCCGCTCCACCACGTCGTTCAGGGACTCCAGGTGCTGGAGGTTGACGGTCGAGATCACGTTGATGCCCGCGTCGAGCAGCTCCTCGACGTCCTCCCAACGCTTGGCGTGGCGCGAGCCCGGGGCGTTGGAGTGAGCCAGCGCGTCGACCAGCACGAACTCGGGACGGCGGGCCAGGATCCCGTCGACGTCCATCTCCTCGATGGTGTGCCCCCGGTAGTCCACCTGGCGCCGGCCCAGGATCTCGAGGTCGCGGATCTGGGCGTCGGTCTGGGGTCGGCCGTGCTCCTCCACCCACCCGATCACCACGTCGGTGCCCCGCTCCTTGCGGCGCCAGCCCTCGTTGAGCATCGCGTAGGTCTTGCCCACACCGGGGGCCGCACCGAGATAGAGCCGGAGCTTCCCTCTGGCCATCCCCGACCTCCTGTCGTGGTGTCGTCCGTCGTGCCGGTGAGCGCCGGCGCGCCCCGGTGCCTTCTGTCGCCCTAGCCGTGCTGCAGGTGGTTGAGCGCCAGGTTCAACGTCAACACGTTCACCCCTGGGTCACCGAGGATACCGAGGCTGCGACCGTCGATGTTCCGTTTCACCAGGCCGAGGACAGTGGGCAACGCCAGGTGGCGTGCCCGGGCCACCCGAGGGGCCTGCAGGTCGGCGTTGGCGATGGAGATCTCCGGGTCGAGCCCGGAGAACGACACGGTCACCGCGTCCACCGGCACCGGGGCGTTGGGGGCCATGCCGTTGAACGTCCGGTAGGCGATGGCCCGCTCGGGCACCGTGTTGGGGTCGCAGATGTAGGTGCCGTTCGGGTTCTTCGAGTACTTCTGTCCGGGGGTCGGGCTGGTGACCGGCGACTGGGCCTTGGTGGTGTCCACCGGCACGCAGAACGGGTCGGCGGGGGTGGCGAACGGGTTGGTCTTGGACGGCCGGCCGTTGAGCCCGACCGTGTTGACCCCGGGCACGAAGCCGATCAGCAGCGGGTTGGACGGCCCGTAGTTGTTCGACCCGCTGGCCAACCCGTTGTAGGGGCTGGTGCCGGTCTCGGACGGCCGGGGTTGGAAGTACTGGGGGAGGGGATTGCCGGCCTTGTCCGTGAACCCCTGGGCCAGCAGCGACGATCCGACCACCCTGCCCCCCTGGCGGACGAGCGAGCCGTTGGCCTGGTGGCTGATGAAGGCCTCGCTGATCCCGGTGGTCACCAGCGGGTAGACGATGCCGGTGACCACGGTGATCAGCACGAACATGGCGACGGCGGTCAGCAGTTGACGGCGCATTTACTTCACTCCCATCGCGGTGATGATCAGATCGATGACTTTGATGCCGATGAACGGCAGGATGAAGCCTCCCAGCCCGTAGATGAGCAGGTTCCGCCGCAGCACCGCCGAGGCGCTGGCCGCACGGAACTTGACGCCCTTGAGGGCCAGCGGGATGAGGGCGACGATGATCAGCGCGTTGAAGATGACAGCGGAGAGGATGGCCGAGTGC
>DAHXOA010000051.1 GCA_027365145.1 Acidimicrobiaceae bacterium
GTCGGCGGCTCCACCTACGACGGTGCAGTCGTCACCTGGCTACAGGGAGACGTGCTCGCCGACGTTCAGGGCATCGGCGGGCAGGCCCTGACGACGAGCCAGATCGTCGCCATCGCCCAGCGCCAGGACCGGGAACTGTCCAGCTCCCTCATGGCGACCGCCGGCAAAAGCCGTCTGATCGTGCGGTCCGCTCTCGCCGCCGTGGCCCTGCTCGCGCTGGTCGCCGCCGGCGTGCTCGTGGTCCGCTACCTGCGGCGACCAGCGCCGGCGCCCGAGCCCCTGCCGGCACGCTTCGACTGGACGGCATCCCAGTACCCCGATGTCTCCCCGTATCCCGGTGTGCCGCCCTCCGGGCCGGACGGCCGCGGTCCGCCCCAGGCAGGCATCCCACCATTCACCACGCCCCACATCGTGCCTCGGGGCCCGATCCCGGTGCCCGAGCTGCTGCTCGTGCCCAGCACCACGTCAGCACCGGCCACGACGGCACCGGCCACGGTCGCGGTGGGATGGCACCCTATCGACGGTGATGCAGCCCGCGTCCGGTTCTGGGACGGGCGCCAGTGGACCACCCGCCTGCGATGGACCGGCACGGCGTGGACCGAGGTCCCTTCATGACCTCCCCAACGGGGTGAGGGATCCGCCCCGGTCGTCAGCTCAGACGCCGGGGAACGGGGCCTCCAACGACTCCAGCACGTGGACGCCACCCGCCTCCCGGAGCGCCTCCACCGGGTAGTGGCCGGTGGCCACCCCGACCGGAACGGCTCCAACGGCCAGCGTGGCTTCCATGTCGTGGGGAGTATCCCCGACCACGTAGACGTCGCCGGCCTGAAGCCCACCGGTCAGGAACCCTGCCTTCGTGATGGCAGCCCGGGTGAGCTCGGCCCGGTCGGGTGAGTCCGACCCGTAGGCACCGAAGATGAAGAGGCGGTTCAAGTCGGCGGGCATGAGCTTCGTTCTCGCCGCCCCCTCCATCGCCCCGGAGACGAGCCCCACGACGACGCCGGCCCGTTCCAGGGAGCCGACTGTCTCGTGCACGCCGGGGAGCACGTGGTAGTCCTTGGAGACCCAGATGTCGTCGGCCAGATGGGCAAGGTAGCGGGCGTAGAGGGCCAAGAGCTCGGCGCGGGTCGGTGGTCGTCCGATGGCAGCGCGGAACGTGGCCTCCGCCACCTGTGGGTCGGTCTCTCCTGCCGAGCTGTGCGCACCGATGTCGGCCGGGATCCCGTAGATCTGGTCGAATGCTGCCGCCCAACTCCTGGCCCCGGACCCGCCGGTGTGGACCAGCGTCTCGTCGATGTCGAAGAGCACGGCGGCCGGCCGCGCCACACCGCTCACCTCAGCTGGACTTCTCTTCGTGCCCGCCGAACTGCTTGCGCATGGCCGAGAGGATCTTGTCGGCGAAGTCGTCGAGGCCGCGGGAGGCGAACCGGGAGTAGAGGGCCGTGGTGAGCACGGGCGCCGGGACGCCCTCGTCGATGGCCGCGATCGAGGTCCACCGCCCCTCGCCCGAGTCGGAGACCCTACCGGCGAACTCGGAGAGCTCGGGGGACTCGACCAGCGCGGCGGCGGTGAGATCGAGCAGCCAGGAGCCCACCACGCTGCCGCGCCGCCACACTTCGGCCACCTCTGTGGTGTCGATGTCGAACTGGTAGAACTCCGGCTCCTCGAGCGGCGCCGTCTCTGCGTCGTCGTCCGCCTTCCGCTTCCCCGCATTGGCGTTGTGCAGCACGTTGAAGCCTTCGGCGAAGGCCGCCATCATCCCGTACTCGATCCCGTTGTGGACCATCTTCACGAAGTGCCCCGCACCGTTCGGACCGCAGTGCAAGAAGCCGTGCTCGGCGTCGCTCGGCTCTCCGGTCCGTCCCGGCGTCCGGTCGGCGGACCCCACTCCGGGGGCGATGGTGGCGAAGATCGGACGCAGGCGATCGACAACGTCGTTCTCACCACCGATCATGAGGCAGTACCCCCGCTCCAGACCGAACACCCCACCGGACGTCCCGCAATCGACGAGGTGGATACCCGACTTCGCCAACGTCGCCGCCCGTCGGATGTCGTCGCGGTAGTAGGAGTTGCCGCCGTCGATGATGATGTCGCCCGCGTCCATGGCGGCGGCCAGCGTGTCGATGGTCTTCGACGTGACGTCGCCAGCCGGCACCATGACCCACGCGGCCCTGGGGACGTCCAATGCCTTGACGAACTCATCGATCGAGCCGGTGCCGGTC
>DAHXOA010000081.1 GCA_027365145.1 Acidimicrobiaceae bacterium
GGACACGGTGATGGATCTTTCCACCGGCAAGCACATCCACGAGACGCGCGAGTGGATCCTGCGCAATTCGCCGGTGCCCATCGGCACCGTGCCGATCTACCAGGCACTGGAGAAAGTCGGCGGCGTGGCCGAGGACCTCACTTGGGAGCTATTTCGCGACACCCTCATCGAGCAGGCCGAGCAGGGCGTGGACTACTTCACCATTCATGCGGGCGTGCGCCTGCCCTTCATCCCGATGAGCGCCAAGCGCGTGACCGGCATCGTCTCGCGCGGCGGATCGATCATGGCCAAATGGTGCCTGGCGCACCACAGGGAGAGCTTCCTCTACACCCACTTCGAGGACATCTGCGGGATCATGGCGGCCTACGACGTCGCCTTCTCCCTGGGTGACGGCCTGCGCCCCGGGTCGATCGCGGACGCCAACGACCAGGCCCAGTTCGCCGAGCTCGAGACGCTCGGTGAGCTGACCGAGGTGGCGTGGCGCCATGACGTGCAGGTGATGATCGAAGGGCCGGGCCACGTCCCGCTCCACAAGATTGCCGAGAACGTGGTCCTCCAGAAGGAGGTCTGCCACGAGGCGCCCTTCTACACCCTTGGTCCGCTCACCGTGGACGTGGCGCCGGCCTACGACCACATCACGTCCGCCATCGGGGCGGCGGTGATCGGCATGCACGGCACGGCCATGCTCTGCTACGTCACGCCGAAGGAGCACCTGGGACTTCCCGACCGGGACGACGTGAAGCAGGGGATGATCGCCTACAAGATCGCCGCTCACGCCGCCGACCTGGCCAAAGGCCACCCCGGCGCCCAGGTGTGGGACGACGCCCTGTCCAAGGCCCGTTTCGAGTTCCGGTGGGAAGACCAGTTCAACCTGGCCATGGACCCGGAGACGGCCCGGGCCTACCACGACGAGACCCTGCCCGCCGAGCCGGCGAAGACTGCCCACTTCTGCTCCATGTGCGGCCCGAAGTTCTGCTCGATGCGGATCAGCCAGGACGTGCGCGACTACGCCGAAGACCACGGGCTCGACGTGGGCACGGCCGTGACCATCGGCATGAAGGAGAAGGCGGCCGAGTTCCGGGAGGCGGGCGCCGAGGTCTACCAGGAGGCGACGGCCGGGTAGGCCCGGCCCCCGGCCCGCCCGAGCACCTCAGGGGTGAGGTCGGCGTCTCTGTGCCGTCGTCGCCGGGATGACCTGCACTTTGGGGTCCGGGAGGTACACTGGTGGTCGCGGTCCGGTCGTCACCGGGCCGTGGGGTCTTCCTCATCTGTCTCCGACATCCGGCGGCCTTCGGGCCCGGTGTCCTTCGGAGCCCGTAGGGGCGGGCCCTCGTGCGCCCGCCCCGAACGACGGGCACCCAGTGTCGGCCAACAGGGTCGGCCGTTGCCGATGAGAGAGAGCACCCATTCCCATGACCACCACCGCCGAGCGGCCGAGTTCCGTGCCGTCCGAAGATGACAGCACCGCCGAGGGTACCGATTCCGTAGTCGCCGACCTGGAGGACCGGTCCGACCTGACGGCGTTCGCCTCCCTCGGCGTCGATCCCGCCCTGGTCGCCGTCCTTGCCTCCCAGGGGATCACCGCCGCCTTCCCCATCCAGGCGATGACCGTGGCCGATGCCCTGGCTGGGCGGGACGTCTGCGGGAAGGCGAAGACCGGCTCGGGCAAGACCCTGGCGTTCGGCCTCCCCCTGCTCCAGCGCACGATGGCGTCACGGGCCACCAAGCCGGGCCGGCCGCGGGCACTGGTCCTGGTACCGACCCGGGAGCTGGCGGTCCAGGTGCACGACGTGCTCGACCCGCTGGCCGCGTCGGTCGACCTCCGTATCGCCGCCGTCTACGGCGGCGCCGACATCGAACGCCAGGTGAAGAAGCTCCGTCGCGGCGTCGACGTGGTGATCGCCACGCCGGGACGGCTGATCGACCTGGGCGACCGCGGTGAGCTCTCGGTGGCCGACATCGAGACCCTGGTGCTCGACGAGGCAGACCGTATGGCCGACATGGGCTTCATGCCCCAGGTCGAGTGGGTGCTGCGGCGCCTGGAGCGGGACCACCAGACGCTGCTGTTCTCTGCCACCCTCGACGGCGCCGTCGACCGGCTCGTGAGCCGGTACCTCCACGAACCGGTGATGCACGAGGTCGCCTCCCGGCGGGTCACCGTGGAGGAGATGGAGCACCGGTTCATCGAGGTCCACCAGATGGACCGCGTGAAGGTGTGCGCGGCGATCTGCCGGAACACCGACAAGGCGATCGTCTTCGTCCGGACGAAGCGGGGGGCGGACCGCCTCGTCGAACAGCTCCAGAAGGAGCGGGTCCGTGCCGGCGCCATCCACGGCGACCTCCGGCAGGCCCAGCGGGAGCGCACGCTGAAGGACTTCACCGGGGGGAAGCTGCCGGTCCTGGTGGCGACCGACGTGGCGGCACGCGGCCTCGACATCGACGCCGTCGACATCGTGGTGCACTACGACCCGCCGGAAGACCACAAGGCCTACCTGCACCGGTCGGGCCGCACGGCGCGGGCCGGGGAGGCCGGCGTCGTCGTGAGCCTGGTCCAGTGGAACCAGGTGCTGGAGATCGAGCGGATCCAGACCCGTCTCGGGTTGCGGATGCCGATCGTGGAGATGTTCTCGAACGACCCCCGGCTTGCCGACCTGGCCGGATGGGAACCGACCGAGGGCGCGGCGTGACGCCGGGAGGCGTTCTGTCGAGAGCCACGGCGTCGCGTGCCTGACGGGCAGCACCGTCCGGCCGGTACGGCCTCGAGGCGGGACGAGGTGGCCCGGGTTCTCGTGGTCACCGCTCATCCCGACGACGTGGACTTCGGGATGGCGGGCACCGTCGCGACGTGGACGAAGTCAGGGAGCGAAGTGGCCTACTGCATCGTCACCGACGGGGATGCCGGAGGGTCGGACCGCTCGGTTGCCAGGAACGATATGGCGGTGCTCCGCCGCGACGAGCAGCGAGCGGCGGCCGCCGAGCTGGGCGTGGTCGACGTCCGTTTCCTCGGGTACCCCGACGGCCGGCTTGCAGCCACGCTGGACGTCCGTCGCGACATCTCGCGTGTCATCCGGTCGTTCCGTCCGGATCGGGTGGTCGCCCAGTCGCCGGACCGGAACTGGGAGCGTATCTACGCCAGCCATCCCGACCATCTGGCAGCCGGCGAGGCCGCGGCGTGCGCCGTCTACCCCGATGCCCGCAACCCGTTTGCTCACCCGGAGCTGCTCGAGGAGGGGTGGGAGCCCCACACGGTGCCCGAGCTCTGGCTGATGGCGGCCCCGCACCCCAACCGGGTCGTGGACGTGACCGAGTCGTTCGACGCCAAGCTGACCGCCCTCCGGTCACACCGGAGCCAGGTGGGTAACGGAGCGCACCTGGAGCCCATGCTCCGGGAGTGGATGGGCTCTGTGGCCCGCGACGCGGGCCTCGGCGAAGGTCGTCTGGCTGAGGCGTTCCTCGCCGTCGAGACCCGCTGACCGTGCCGGAGCGACCCGGGGACCGGCGTCCGTGGGTCGTGCTCCAGCACGCCGATCATGAAGGGCCCGGCTCGATCGCAGCGGCGCTGGAGGAGGCGGAGATCCCCTTCGAGGTGGTCCGTCCGGACCGCGATCACGCAGTGCCTCTGCCCGACGAGGTCGGCGGGGTCGTCGCCCTGGGCGGGCCGATGACCGCCGCCGACGACACGATTGCGTGGCTGGCCGACGAACGGGCACTGCTGGCCGGGGTGGTGGCCACCGGGAGTCCGGTGCTCGGCGTGTGCCTGGGCGCGCAGCAGCTGGCGATGGCGTTGGGCGCCGACCTCGCGGTCGGCCGGGAGGACGCCGAGGGCGAGGTCGGGCTGACCTCGGTCGTGCTCACCCCGGCCGGCCGGCTCGACCCGGTGCTGGGCCCCGAGTACGGGGGGCTAGCCGATCCGTCCGTCGCCTGCGTCCAGTGGCACCGGGACACGTTCACACTGCCGGAAGGCGCGGCACACCTGGCCGCGTCCCGACGCTTTCCCCACCAGGTGTTCCGGGTGGGGCCCCGGGTCTACGGCTTCCAGTTCCACGTGGAGATCGACGGGCCGCTGGTCGACAGGTGGCGGCGGCCTCTGCGACGCGCCGGCGTCGACCTGGACGGTCCCCGGCTGGCCGAGGCGATGGCGGTGGGGCCACGCATCCTGCGGCGCTTCGTCGCCGTCGCCACTGGCACTTCAGGGGACCGGCGGGACTGACCCGTCAGCCGGCGGGCGGAGCCCCCGGTTCCACCAGGCCGGATGACTCGCGGCCTGATCGGTCACCCAGATGAAGTGATGGCGAGCGGAGTGGCGGAGGAGGGGAAGGGACGCGTATCCGACCAGCACCCAACGCCACCGGCGGGGATCCAGTTCGACGAGGGAGAGGAGCGACGCCAGGCCCCACGCCTGGAGGATGGCGTTGTAGGCGGGGAGGAGCCTGGGGCTGAGCCCTTCGGCCGCGGTGAGCGACGGGACGCCAACCC
>DAHXOA010000110.1 GCA_027365145.1 Acidimicrobiaceae bacterium
GATCGCCTGCACAACATGTCGACCCTCTCGGTGATGCCGGAGTGGAAGCAGCGGCGGACCGCCCAGGAGACCCTGGACATCTACGCGCCGTTGGCCCATCGACTCGGCATCCAGGAGATCAAGTGGCAGCTGGAGGACCTGGCCTTTGCCACCCTCCACCCGAAGCGGTTCGCGGAGATCGAGCAGATGGTGGCCACGCGGGCACCCTTGCGGGACGAGTACATCGCCCGGGTCCTGGTGGCGGTGCGGGAGCGGCTGTCGGCGTCGGGGATCGCCGCCGAGGTGACCGGGCGCCCCAAGCACCTGTGGAGCATCTACGAGAAGATGGTGGTCCGGGGCAAGGAGTTCGACGACCTCTTCGACCTGGTCGGCATCCGGGTCATCGTCGACACCGAGAAGGACTGCTGGGCCGCTCTCGGGTCGATCCACGCCATCTGGCCGCCGGTGCAAGGCCGCTTCAAGGACTACATCAACTCCCCGAAGTTCAACCTCTACCAGTCGCTCCACACCACGGTGATCGGGCTCGACGGCAAGCCGATCGAGGTGCAGGTGCGGACCGTGGAGATGCACCGGCGGGCCGAGTACGGCATCGCCGCCCACTGGGGCTACAAGGAGATGCCGGTCCGGGGTGTCGTCTCGCCGGGGGATGTGGTGGCGCCGTCGCGGGCCCGGCGCGACGGGGCGGCGACGGGCAAGGACACATCTGCGTCCCGGTCGTCGCGCCGGGAGGCGAAGCGCCGCCAGAGCGGGGCGGCGAGCCCGGCCGACCAGGAGGCGCTCCGCCAGTCCGAGCAGCGGGCGCTGGCCCGGAGCACCTCGTCGACGGTGGCCGAGATCGAGTGGATGCAGCGGATCGTCGACTTCCAGAACGAGACGACCGACCCGATCGAGTTCCTCGAGGCCCTCAAGCTCGACCTGGAGCAGGACGAGGTCTACGTGTTCACTCCGAAGGGGAAGGTCATCGCCCTCAACGCGAACGCCACCCCGGTCGACTTCGCGTACGCCATCCATACCGAAGTCGGTCACAGGTGCATCGGCGCCAAGGTGAACGGCAGGCTGGTTCCCCTTGACACGACGCTCCGTTCCGCCGACACGGTGGAGATCTTCACCTCGAAGGCACCTACGGCCGGTCCATCCCGGGACTGGTTGGGCACGGTGGCCTCCTCGCGGGCCCGGTCGAAGATCCGCCAATGGTTCTCGCGAGAGCGTCGGGAGGACGCCATCGAGGCCGGCAGGGAGGAGCTGGTAAAGGAGCTCCGCCGGGAGAGTCTGCCCCTCCAGCAGCTCGCTGCGGAGCGGACGGTGGCCGAGCTGGCCGCCGCCATGAACTACGCCGACTCCGAGGCGCTCTACGTGGCGATTGGCGACAACCGCCTGTCGGCCCGCACCGTGGCCCAACGCCTGGTCCGCCAGCTCCACGGCGACGAGTTCGACGAGCAGCTCCCGGTGACGGCCCGGCCGCGGGGAAGGGGGCCGCACCCCGGGAGGGGGTCGGCCGTCGGCGTCTACGTCGAAGGTCTCGATGACCTCATGGTGCGGCTGTCCCGGTGCTGCACCCCGGTGCCCGGGGACGAGATCATCGGCTTCGTCACCCGTGGACGGGGGGTCTCGGTGCACCGGGCCGACTGTGCCAACGCCGCTTCGTTGGCCAGCCGGTCGAGGGAGCGGCTGATCGAGGTCGAGTGGGACCACCGGTCGACCGGTGTGTTCGTCGCCACCATAGAGGTCGTCGCCATCGACCGGTCGCGGCTGCTCACCGACGTGGCAAAGGTTGTCTCGGAGCACCATTTGAACATCGTCGGAGCCAACACCCAGACCGACGAGGACCGCATCAGTCGGATGCGCTTCGATGTGGAGCTGGCCGACCCCACCCACCTCGACTCGGTCCTGTCGTCGATCAGGCACCTCGACGCCGTCTACGACGCGTATCGCATCCTTCCCGGGAAGAAAGGCTGAGCGCGGCAATGTCCGACGACGCGACGGTGGCGCGCGCCCCGAGCGGCACGCACGACGTGCTGGCCCCGGAGTCGGCGCGGTGGGAGCACCTGGTCGTCCGCTTCGCCCACCAGGTGGAGCACGCCGGGTACGGCCTGGCCCATACGCCGATCTTCGAGGACGCCCGGGTCTTCCGGCGGGGCATGGGGGACGCCAGCGACGTGGTCGGGAAGGAGATGTACGAGTTCGAGGATCGGGGCGGCCGGGTGCTGGCCCTCCGGCCCGAGGGGACCGCACCAGTGGTCCGAGCGTTCGTCCAGCACCGCCCGCCCACGCCGTGGAAGGCGTGGTACGTCACCCCCGCCTTCCGCTACGAGCGCCCCCAGGCTGGTCGGTACCGCCAGCATCACCAGCTCGGCGTGGAGGTGCTCGGCTCGGCCGACCCCGATCTCGACGTCGAGGTGATCGGCCTGGCTGCCGGGCTGTTCGCCTCGGTGGGCCTGGGTGACGTGACGCTCCATCTCCACTCCATGGGCGACGACGCGTGCCGTCCGACCTACGTCGAGGACCTCCGGCGCTACCTGGCCGGACGCCGGAGCTCGCTGTGCCCCGAGCACGCCGAGCGCTTCGAGGCCAACCCGCTGCGCACGCTCGACTGCAAGAAGGACGCGTGCCGGACGGCGACCGCCGACGCTCCCCACCTGCTCGACGCCCTATGCGTTCCGTGCGCCGCCCACTTCGACCGGGTGCGGGCCGGCCTGGCCGCCCTTGGCGTCGACGCCGTGCTCGACCACCGGCTGGTCCGGGGCTTCGACTACTACACCCGGACGACCTTCGAATTCGTCTCCGGGGCGCTCGACGGTGCCCAGAACGGCATCGGCGGGGGTGGGCGCTACGACGGGCTGGTGGAGATGCTCGGCGGCCCCCCGACGCCGGGCATCGGTTTCGGGGTGGGGATCGAGCGACTGCTCCTGGCGTGCGACGCCGAGGGGGTGTTCCCACTCGTCCCCCACCGGCTCGACGTCTACGTGGTCGACGTGACCGGGGGGGAGGCGGCCCGCGACCTGACCGAGGAGCTTCGCCGGGCCGGCCTGGCAGCCGACCGGGCGTTCGACGGCCGGTCGATGCGCTCCCAGCTCAAGTCGGCGGACCGGTCCGGGGCGGCCGTGGCCGTCATCGTCGGTGCCGACGAGCTCGAGCACGGCCAGGTGACGCTGCGTCCCCTGCGCTCGGGTGGCGACCAGCGTCCCCTGCGCTCGGGTGGCGACCAGCGCACCGTGGCTCGCGGCGATGCCGCCGCGGCGGTGGGCGCCCTTTTGGCCGACGGGCCCGACCAACCACCTGCCAGTGACCGACCAAAGGACGAGGCATGACCAGCGCTCCCGATACGACCACGTCGATGCGGACCCACCGGTGCGGGGAGGTCGGGCTTCACGATGTCGGTCGCACGGTGCGGGTGTGCGGCTGGGTGGCCCGGCGGCGTGAGCACGGCGAGCATCTCGCCTTCGTGGATCTGCGCGACCACACCGGTCTCGTCCAGTGCGTGGTCCCAGGGACGGTCGACGTGCGTAGCGAGTACGTCGTCGCCGTCGCGGGTGTCGTCCGAGCCCGGCCCGCCGGCACCGCCAACCCCGACCTCGCCACCGGGGAGGTCGAGATCGGGGAGTGCACGGTCGAGGTGCTCTCTGTCGCCGAGCCGCCCCCCTTCGCCGTCGACGACCGTGTCGATGCCGACGAGCACCTCCGGATCCGTTACCGGTTCGTCGACCTGCGCCGACCCCGCATGCAGGCCAACCTGCGGTTGCGGGCCGTGATCAACGCCGCGCTCCGTTCGGGCATGGAGCGCCAGGGATTCTGCGAGGTGGAGACCCCGCTGCTCTGGGCCCCCACGCCGGAGGGCGCCCGGGAGTTCGTGGTGCCGAGCCGTCTCCAGCGCGGCACGTGCTACGTGTTGCCCCAGAGCCCCCAGCTCGCCAAGCAGCTCCTCATGGGGGGGGGGATGGACCGCTACTACCAGATCGCCCGATGCCTGCGGGACGAGGACCTCCGGGCGGACCGGCAGTTCGAGTTCACCCAGCTCGACGTCGAGGCGTCGTTCGTCGGTCAAGAGGACGTGCTTGCGTTCGTCTCCGAAGCTGTCCTCGACGCGGCGGAGCGTGCCACGGGCACCCGACCGCCGGAGATCGAGCGGCTGACGTGGGCGGACGCAATGGACCGGTTCGGCACCGACAAGCCCGATCTCCGTTTCGGCATGGAGCTCGTCGACCTGACCCAGACCTTCGCCGGGACCGAGGTCCGGGCGTTCTCCGCCCCGTGTGTGAAGGGGATCGTCGTCGAAGGCGGCGGTGGCACGACCCGATCGCGCCTCGACCAGCTGACCGACCAGGCAAAGCAACTCGGGGCGAAGGGCCTGGCGTGGTTCCGGGCGGTCCCCGGCGAGGGAGGGACCGGTCTCGACGGCCCGCTGGCTCGCTTCCTCTCCGACGACGATGTGGTCGGCCTGGTGTCGGCCACCGGGGCGGTCGCCGGTGACCTGGTCCTGGTGGTGGCAGACGAGTACCGGACGGTGTGCGCCGTGCTCGGGAGGCTTCGGGTCGTCCTCGGGGGCAGCCCGGTGAGCGAGGGTCCGTTCCGCTTCGCCTGGATCGTGGACTTCCCCCTCTTCGAGGGGGTCGACGGCGACGGGAACCCGGTGGCCGCCCACCATCCCTTCACCATGCCCCACCCCGACGACCTCGATCGGCTGGAGAGCGATCCGACGTCGGTGCGCTCCCAATCCTACGACCTGGTCCTGAACGGGTGGGAGCTGGGCTCGGGCAGCGTGAGGATCCACCGTGCCGACATCCAAAGCCGCATCTTCGCCGTGCTCGGGATCGGCCCGGAGGAGGCCGAGTCGCGGTTCGGCTTCCTCTTGGGGGCGTTCCGCCACGGCGCGCCGCCGCATGCTGGCTTCGCCGTGGGCATCGACCGCCTGGTGGCGATCTTTGCCGGCGAGGAGTCGATCCGGGAGGTCATCGCCTTCCCGAAGACCCAGTCGGGCAGCGACCCGATGACCGGCGCTCCCAAGCCGGTAGCGCCGCGCGTCCTGGCCGACCTCGGCCTGAGAGAGGTTCCGGTGCCGGAGTAGCGTGCAGGGCGTGTGCGACGGCGACGACCTCTTCGCCACGGTGGCCCAGGAGCGACTGGCCCAACGAGCGCCGCTCGCCGCCCGCCTCCGCCCCCACACCCTGGACGAGATCATCGGCCAGCAGCACCTGGTGGGGCCGGGTGCCCCCCTGCGTGTCCTGGTGGAGGCGGATCGGCTGTCGTCAGCCATCCTGTGGGGACCGCCGGGGACGGGCAAGACGACCCTGGCATCGGTCATCGCCGCCCGGACGGCCAAGGCGTTCGTGGCGCTCTCCGCCGTGACGGCCGGGGTGAAGGATGTCCGCGAGGTGGCCGACGGCGCCCGACGTCGTCTCGGCGAGCGGGGGGTCGGGACCATCCTCTTCCTCGATGAGGTGCACCGCTTCAACCGGGCCCAGCAGGACGCCTTGCTGCCGTCGGTGGAAGACGGGTTGCTCGTGCTCGTCGGGGCGACGACGGAGAACCCCTTCTTCGAGGTGAACGCACCGCTCCTGTCGCGATCCACCCTGTGGCGTCTGGAGCCGCTCACCCCCGACGATCTGGCGGCGGTGGCCCGCAGGGCGCTGGCGGCGGAGGGCGGCGCCATCGACGACGATGCACTCTCGGCGCTGGTCGTCGTGGCCGGCGGCGACGCCCGGGCCCTGCTCACCACGCTCGAGGTCGCGCTGGCGCTCAGTGGGGGGCGGCCGGTGGGGCTCGAGGACCTGGAGCGGGCTCGCCACAGCCGCCTCGAGCACTACGGCACCGACGCGCACTACGACCAGATCAGTGCCTGCATCAAGTCGATCCGGGGTTCGGATCCCGACGCCGGGCTCTACTGGCTGGCCCGGATGCTCGAGTCCGGCGAGGACCCGCGGTTCATCGCCCGCAGGCTGGTCATCCTGGCCAGCGAGGACGTGGGCGAGGCTGATCCCCTGGCCCTCGTGGTGGCTGACGCCGCGGCCCGGGCCGTCGAGTTCGTCGGCCTTCCCGAGGCGCAGCTCAACCTGGCCCAGGCGGTCGTCCACCTGGCCTGCGCCCCGAAGTCGAACCGGGTGACGGTGGCCCTGGGACGGGCGCGGGCCGAGGTGGCAGTGGGGCGCCACCGCGACGTTCCCGCCCACCTGCGCGACGCCCACTACGGGGGGGCCGAGCGCATCGGCCACGGCGCCGGCTACCGCTACCCCCACGACTACCCGGAGGGATGGGTCGACCAGCGCTACCGGCCCGAGGGGATGGACGACGCGGTCTTCTACGAGCCGAGCGGCCAGGGCCACGAGGCGGCGATCGCCGACCGTCTGGCCCGGCTGCGCTCCCGGGACACCCGGGCCGGCGCCGAACCCGGGGTGTCGGGAGAACCCGGGGAGGCCACCTGACGGGGCCGTCCAGGTCCGGCGGGCTGCGCTCTACACTCTGGCGATGAGCTCCGCCACCGAGATCGTGGTTCTGGTGGCGGCGGTCGCGATCCTCGTGCTCGCTATCACCATGGCCGTGGCCGTGCGTACCCTGCGCCGCGACATCGGGCATCTGGAGGCGGTCGTCGGGGAGCTGACGCGCCGGACGGTGCCGCTCGTGACCGACGCCCAGCGGGTGGTGGGCCAGGCCGCCACCGAGTTGGAGCGGGTAGGGTCGGTGCTGGGCTCGACCGAGTCGGTCGCCCAGACCGTCGAAGGGGCCTCGAAACTCGCCTACCGGGCGTTCGCCAACCCGGTCGTCAAGATCCTGGCGGTGCGTGCCGGTGCGGCTGGAGGTCTCCGGTCCCTCCGGTATGGTGAGGGCGCAGCATCCCAGCCGGCAGGCCGGACGGTCGCTCCGTCCCCGGGCGCCGGGCGATCGAGGAAGCGGTGATCCCATGCCGAGACGAACGTTCTGGTTGACGGCCGGGATCGCCGTGGGCGCGGGGTCGTCCCTGTGGGTCGAGCGCCGGGTCCGCCGGGCCATCGACGATGCCGCCGCCCGCCTCCGTCCCGACGCACTGGCCATGGAGCTCGGTCGCTCGGCCCGAGGCGCTGCCGAGGTGGCCGCCGCACGCCTCCAGCAGGCGGTGGCGACCGGACGGGACCAGATGCGCCGGACGGAGCAGGACCTCTGGACCCGTCTGGTCACAGATGGGCGGGTGGTAGAGGAGCGGGTCACAGTTGGGCGGCCGCGTCGCGTCGTCCCGCCGGTGCCGGTACCGTGAGCGGCACGGCGCGGAGCGGTGGGCCGCTGGACGCCGCTCGCCTCCGGGCCGCGTTCGTCGACTTCTTCGTGGCCAGAGGCCACGTGGCCGTTCCCTCGGCGAGCCTCATTCCCCACGACCCCTCGGTGCTGTTCACCATCGCCGGGATGGTGCCGTTCAAGCCCTACTTCGTCGGGGAGGAGCGGGCACCGTGGAAGCGGGCGACCACGGTGCAAAAGTGCTTCCGGACGGTCGACATCGACATCGTGGGCACGACCAGCAGGCACTGCACCTTCTTCGAGATGCTGGGCAACTTCAGCTTCGGCGACTACTTCAAGTCGGAGGCCATCCCCTTCGCCTGGGAGCTCGTGACCGAGGTGCTCGGGATCGACGGTGACCGGCTCTGGGTGACCGTCCACGAGAGCGACGACGAAGCCGAGCAGATATGGGTCGACGTGGTGGGCATGGATGCCGGCCGGATCCAGCGCATGGGCGACGACAACTTCTGGAAGATGGGGGAGACCGGCCCGCGCGGGCCGTCCTCGGAGATCTACTACGACAAGGGTCCGGCCGCTGGAGCGGAGGGGGGGCCGGCCCACGGCGGCGCCGACCGCTTCGTCGAGCTGTGGAACCTGGTGTTCATGCAGTACAACCGGCGTGCGGACGGCTCGACTGAGGACCTTCCGCGACCGAGCATCGACACCGGTGCCGGGCTCGAGCGCATCCTGCCCGTGCTCCAGGGTGTGGAATCGATCTTCGAGACCGACGTGTTCGTCCCCATGGTCGAAGCGGCCCAGGCAGTGACGGGAGCCGTCGTCGGCCGGGACGCCCGGGTCGACACCGACCTGCGGGTGCTCGCCGACCACGGTCGGTCGATGGCGATGCTGGTCGCAGACGGGGTGCTCCCGGCCAATGACGGCAGGGGCTACGTGCTCCGGCGCATCGTGCGCCGGGCGGTGCGCCGGGCCCAGCGGTTCGGGGGCGCCGACCTGGTGACCCCGGTGCTGGTCGAGGCGGCGGCAGGTGTGCTCGGCGGTGCCTACCCGACGCTGATCGAGGCGAAGGGTCTCGTGACCGACGTGCTGGTCCGAGAAGAGGAGGGCTTCCTGCGGACTCTCACTACCGGTTCGGCCCTGTTGGACGAGGCGCTCGCCGCCGGAGACGGCACCATCTCGGGCGAGGCGGCGTTCCGGCTCCACGACACCTTCGGCTTTCCGGTGGAGCTGACGAGGGAGATGGCGGCAGAGTCGGGCGTCGAGGTCGACATGGCGGGTTTCGAGGTCGCCATGGAGCGCCAACGGTCGTTGGCCAGAGCCGCGTCGCGGGCGGTCCGGCCCACCGGGGGAGACGAGACCTACCGGTCGATCCTGGACGCCGAGGGCCGGACAATCTTCGTGGGGGACTCCCCTGACCGCTACGCCGTGGCGGTCAGGGTGGTGGCGGTGGTGCCGGTGGCCGACGACTCCAACCGGGTCGACGTATTCCTCGACCGGACGCCCTTCTACGCCGAAGGGGGCGGGCAGGTCGGAGATACCGGGACGATCGTGACCGAGACCGGCGTGGCCACGGTGGTGGACACCGTGCCGGCGGTCCCCGGGCTCTCGGCCCACCGGGCCACCGTGACCGGTGAGGTGCACGCCGGACAGGACGCACTGGCGACCGTCGATGCGGTCCGCCGGGAGGCACTCCGGCGGAACCACACCGGGACGCACCTCCTCCACGCCGCCCTGCGGACGGTGCTGGGCGACCACGTCCGCCAGCAAGGGTCGCTGGTGGCACCCGACCGGCTGCGGTTCGACTTCAGCCATCCCGGCGGGGTGCGTCCAGAGGAGCTCGAGGCGGTGACCGAGCTGGCCAATGCCGACGTGCTGACCGACGAGCGCGTGACGGTCACCGAGACGTCGAAGGTGGAGGCCGAGGCGATGGGGGCGCTCGCCTTCTTCGGGGACAAGTACGGCGACCGGGTCCGGGTGGTGCGGGCTGGGGCACACTCCGTCGAGCTGTGCGGGGGCACCCACGTCGATGCGTTGGGGATGATCGGCCCCATCGTGGTCGTCTCGGAGTCGTCCATCGGGTCGAACACCCGGCGGATCGAGGCAGTGACCGGCCGTGGTGCCTTCGACCGTCTCCGGGCCCGGCAGGCGGTCCTGGAAGAGGCGGCTGCGCTCCTGCGCACCGAGCCGGAGAACCTGCCCGAGGCGATCGAGCGCGTCCTTGTCCGCCAGCGGGCGGCAGAGAAGGATCTGGAGTCGCTCCGGGCCCGCGAGCTGCACGAAGAGGCGAGGCGGCTCGCCGGTGAGGCCGTCGACGGCGTCGTGGTGGCCAGGCGGGACGGGGTGACGACCGACGGGTTGCGGACCATGGCGACAGAGGCGTGCCGGGCCGGTCGACTCCGAGCTGTCGTCGTGGCGGGGAGCCCCGATGGGGAACGGGCAGCCATCGTCGCCGCAGCCGACGGGTCCGGCAACGCCCACGCCGGAGACCTGGTGAAGCGGATCGCGCCCCTACTCGGCGGGGGTGGGGGCGGCTCGAAGGAGGTTGCCGTGGCCGGCGGCAAGGATCCCTCCGGGCTCGAGGCTGCGCTCGACGACGCCCGGCGTGCCCTGAACGGTGGCTGACGAGGTCGGCAACCAGCAGGAGCGCACTGTCCCGGTCGGACGCGTCGTCGGTGTCGACTTGGGACGGCATCGCGTCGGCCTGGCCGTCACGGACACCCAGCGGACGGTGGCCGTGCCCCTGGCCACGCTGGCCCAGACCGGGGACCCCCGACGCGACCGGGAGGCGCTCGTCTCCCGGATCCGGGAGGAGGAGGCGGTGGCGGTCGTCGTCGGCCTGCCGCTTTCGATGGACGGGAGCCGCGGTCAGGCGGCGCGCTGGGCTACGAGCGAGGCGGCGGCCATCGCCGGAATGCTGGAGGGCGATGGGATCCCCGTGACCCTCGTCGACGAGCGCCTGACGACGGTGAGCGCCCATGCGGCCCTGCAACGGGGCGGGGTGTCGGGGCGCCGGGGGCGGTCGATCGTCGACCAGACGGCGGCCGCCGTACTGCTCCAGGCCTTCGTGGACGGCGGGTCGCGGATCGTGCCCGTGTCGTGCGAGCGGTGTCGCCATGCCGTCGGGAGCGAGGATGCCTGAGGGCACCCCCCCGCAGACCGGAGATCCCGGGCCCGGTGCTCGTGGCTTGGCTGACAGGGCGGATACCGGAACCGGGAGCCCGCTGCGTCCGGTTCCGAGTCGACGGCATACCCGACGCCCCCGTCACCGGCTCCGGTGGGTGGTCCTGGGGGCGGTGGCGGTCGTCGTTGCCGCCGTCGTGGTCGGCTGGGTGTGGATCGACGGCCAGGTGGGCCCGTCGGGTCCGAAAGGGGCCCAGGTCGTGGTCACGGTGGCGGCGGGAGCCTCCACACAGCACACGCTCGACGTGCTCTCGGCGAAGGGCGTCATGGGGAGCCCGCTGGCGTTCCGGTTGTGGACGATCGTCCACGGCTCGGTGGTGATCGACGCCGGGACCTACGCGTTCAACCGGGACGACGGGTTCGCCGCGGTGTGGAGCATCTTGCACGGTGGTCCGAACGTCTTCCACCTCGACGTGCGCCCGGGTCTCACCGTGGCCGAGGTGGCCGGCCAGCTCGGTCTGATGCCCGGGCAGAATGGGATCGCCTTCGAGCGGCTGGCCACGAGCGGCGCCGTGCGGTCGCCCTACGAACCCGCGGGCTCCAAGAGCCTGGAGGGTATCCTCGGCACCGGCGTCTACGAGATCCTCCCGGGCGAGTCGGACCGGACGCTTCTCCACCAGATGATCACCCGGTTCGACGCCGACGCGGCGTCCGCAGGGCTCACCACTGGTGCCGCTGCGCTCGGCTTCACGCCCTACGAGGTCGTCACGATCGCCTCGATCGACGAGAAGGAGGGGGTCTACGGCCCGAACCTCGGTCCTGTCGCCCGGGTCATCTACAACCGGCTGGCCCGGGGCATGCCGCTCCAGATGGACTCGACCGTCCTCTACGCCCTCGGGCAGGACGGCGGCTCGGTGACCCATGCCGACGAGCAGACCCCCTCGCCCTACAACACCTATCTCAACGCCGGGCTCACCCCGACGCCCATCTGCTTCCCCTCACAGGCCGCCCTGTCGGCGGCGCTGCATCCGCCGGCCGGGCAGTGGCTTTACTTCCAGGTGGTCTCCGAGAACGGCACCGAGGCGTTCGCCGATACGTTCGCCCAGCAGCTGGCCAACGAGAAGCTGGCCCAGGAGCGGGGTCTGCCGTGACCGGTGGCTCCGACGGGTCGGACCACCGGTCAGCCCTGTCCGCGGCGACCACGGTCGTCGGGGTGCTCGGTCACCCGGTCGCGCACTCCCTCTCCCCGCTCCTCCACAACGCCGCCTTCCAGGCGCTGGGGCTCGACTGGGTGTCGGTTGGGTTCCCGGTCAGCCCCGGGGCACTGGCCCCGGCGCTCGACGGGATGCGCGCCCTCGGGGTGCGCGGACTGTCGGTGACCATGCCCCACAAGGAAGCCGCGTGGCGGCTCGTGGACCGGCGGAGCGCCATCGCCGACCGTCTGGAGGCGGTCAACTGTGTCACGAACGACGCCGGGACGCTGGCGGGTACGAGCACCGATGGTGCCGGGTTCTTAGACGCCCTGGCGCACCGCCTGTCCTTCGCACCAGCCGGGAAGCGATGCCTGGTCATCGGGGGCGGGGGGGCGGCACGGGCCGTCGTCGCCGCCCTCGGGGACGCGGGAGCGGCCGAGATCGTGGTCGTGAACCGGACGCCCTCGGGAGCGGCGCGTGCTGTGGCGTTGGCGGAGGGGATCGGGAGGTTGGGTGCGCCCACCGATGCCGTCGACGCCGACCTGGTCGTGAATGCCACACCGGTCGGGATGGCCGGGACCCCGACCGGGGAGGCGCGCCCTCTTGTCGATCCAGAACGCCTGGGACGGCACCAGGTGGTCGTCGACCTCGTCTACCACCCACGCCCGACAGCGTGGCTCCGGGCGGCGCGCGCCCGGGGCGCGGCCACGATGGACGGAGTGGCGATGCTCGTCCACCAGGCGGCCCACCAGCTCGCCCTCTGGACCGGCCAGGACCCTCCGGTCGAGGCCATGTGGCGAGCCGTGGACCGGGCCGGGACCGGGTAGAGTCGCGTCCGGAGAACACTGGTGAGTTACGCGATCGAGCACAGTATGCGCCCGCCCCGGCGCGCCATCCCCCGGTTCGACCTGGTGTTGGTGGGCGTGGCGGGGCTGCTTTCCGCCCTCGGCGTGGTCATGGTGTACACCGCCACCAGGAATGCGCTGCTGGCGGCGGGTGCCGACCCGCACTCCTACCTCATCCACCAGGCGATCTTCGTGGTGCTCGGCGTCGGGGTGATGGTCGCCGTGGCGCTGTTCGACTACCGGCAGCTCGAAGGGGTCTCGACGGTGATGTACGCCGGGATGCTCCTGGCGCTCCTGGCGGTGCTCTCGCCGATCGGGTCCCACGCACTGGGCTCCCAACGCTGGTTCTCACTCGGGATCTTCCAGCTCCAGCCGTCCGAGTTCGCCACGCTGGTGCTCGTCATCGCCATCGCCACCTACTGCTCGCGGCGTCCCGAAGGGCTCACGCTGCGCGACATGGTGCGCCTGTTGCTCCTGACGGGGGTCTACATGATCCTCGTCATCAAGCAGCCCGACCTCGGGACCGGGATCGTGCTGGGGGTGATCCTCGTCGTCATGCTGGCCGGCGCCGGCCTTCCCGGGCGTTACCTCCTGTTCCTGCTCATCGGCACAGCCATTGCCGTGACGATCGCCCTCAAGGTCGGCCTGCTCCAGCACTACCAGATCCAGCGCCTCACCAGCTTCATCTCTCCCAACACCGCGTCGCGGAGCGCCACCTACAACGTCGACCAGGCCAAGGCGGCCATCGGGTCGGGAGGCCTGTTCGGGACGGGGCTGTTCCACGGGATCGCCACCAACCTGTCGTACGTGCCCGCTCAGCCGACGGACTTCATCTTCTCCGCCGTCGGTGAGCAGCTCGGCTTCGTCGGGTGCAGCATCCTCATGTTCCTGTACGGCGTCGTGGCGTTCCGGGTGCTGCGGGTTGCCCAGCAGGCGAAGGACAACTTCGGCCGCTACCTGTGCGTGGGAGTGTTCGCCCTCCTCGTGTTCTCGGTGGTCGAGAACGTCGGCATGAACCTGGGGATCATGCCGGTTGCGGGCATTCCCCTCCCGTTCCTCTCGTACGGGGGATCGGCGATCGTCGACTTCTTCGCCGCCATCGGCCTCGTGTTGAGTGTGCACCTGCGGAATACCCGGTGAACGAGGCTGGTCCCGTCGACGCGCCGGTGGGCGCGCAGCCCGACGGGACCGGTGCCGACGGGCATCCGCGGTCCGGCCCCTCCCGCCTTTGTATTGTCGAAGTCGAGTCGGTGGTCGCCGATCTCCCAGGGCAGCGGGCCGTGGTGGTTCTACGGGAGCGGGACGAACGGGTCGACCGCCAGGTGGCCTTTGCGATCGGGTTGGCCGACGCGTCGGCCCTCGCCTACGCCGTGCGACGGGCCCGGCCTCCCCGCCCCGTTGTCCACGATCTCGCTGCCCGGGTCGTCCAAGCCTTCGACGTGGAGGTTGTTGCCGTGCGGCTCGTCGGTCGCAGGGGCCAGACCTACTTCGCCGAGGTGGACGTGCGGGGTCCGGCGGGCATCGAGACGTTCCCGTGCCGGCCGTCGGACGGGTTGGGGTTGGCGATCCGCCAGCCGGTCCCGGCCCCCATCCTCGTCGACGAGCGCCTCTTCGCCGCGGACGGAGACGTGGCGTCCACACCCTGAGTCAGGTCAGCACCGACGTCGGGGCCGACGTCGGATCGAGGTCGCTGCTGACCGTCCGGCTCATGGTCGCCGTCTCGGGTCCGGCCCTCCCGCCCTCGTCTGAGATGCGCATGAGGAGCGCGATCAGGATGTAGTTCGACAGGAGCGCCGATCCACCGTAGGAGACGAACGGGAGCGTGATACCCGTCTCCGGCACGAGACGGACGATCCCGCCGATGATGATGAAGGCCTGGAGGCCGATGATGACGGTGAGCCCGGTGGCGGTCAGCTTGGCGAACTGCGAGCGGGCGGCCTGGGCGATCCGCATGCCCGCCCCGACGAGGAGGAGGAACGCGACCACCACCACGGTCGATCCGAGCAGCCCCATCTCCTCGCCGATGATGACGAAGATGAAGTCGTCGAGGGCGTTGGGGATCCGCCACGCCTGGCCGAGGCCGAGCCCCACCCCGCCCAGCCCCCCGCTCCCGAGGGCGAACCACGACTGGACCAGCTGGTAACCGCTCGTCTCCGCATACTTCCACGGGTCCAGCCATGCCTCCACCCGGATGTTCGTCTGGTGGAAGAGGAGGCTGGAGGCATACGCCGCCACGGCGAAGCCGACCAGGCCCACGAGGAGGTACATCGACCGCCCGGTCGCCACCCAGAGCATGACGACGAACACGGCGAACAGCAGGGCCGAGAACCCGATGTCGTCCTCCAGGCCGATCACGCCGATGGCGAACACCCAGGCCACGGCGATGGGAACGAGGGGCCGGGGGTCGACGACCAGGCGGTCACCGACCCGGGCGGTCGGGATCGAGAGGAGCTCCTGTCGCTCGATGAAGTAGGAGGCGAAGAACAGGCACAGCAGCATCTCGCCCAGCTCCACCGGCTGGAACTGGAGCCGGCCGATGTGTACCCATAGTCGCGCCCCGCCGATGTCGAGGCCGATACCAGGGACCATGGGCGACACGAGGAGGCCGATGCCGATGGCGAGCAGGAGGTACCGGTAGCGGTCGAGATCCCGGGAGCGCCGCACCAGCATCAGGGTGACGATGTAGGCGGCGACCCCGACCGCCGTCCAGATTGCCTGGAGGGAGGCGTAGTTGCCGTGGGTGGCGAGATCGATCCGGACGATCATGGTGTAGCCGATGCCGTTCAGGAGGAACGCCAGGGGGAGCACGACCGGGTGGGCGTCGGGCGCCAGTACCCGATTGGCGACGTGGGCTGCGAAGGCCAGGAGGAAGAGGATCACCAGGAGGGGACCCACGTCGGTGGGAACCTTCGCCGTGGTGCCGAGCACCATCAGGGTGTACATGGTGGCGACGATCACGCCGACCCCGACCATGAGACCCATCTCGGTTCGTCGGCGGGGCTTGGGACCCTTCGGCCGGCGGAGCACCGCCGGGGTGCGCAGGGTGGCGAGCGCCATCACCTGATCCTACCCGGGCCCTCCCGTCGGGGAGGGGACGGACCCGTCCCTGTCGGGAGGGGGTTCGTCGCGACCGCTGCGGCGCTGGTAGCGGTGGAGGAAGAAGACGTGGAGCCGGCGGTAGAGGGAGCCCCGCTCGAAGCGCAGTGAGGCGTAGGTGGCACCGCCCACGGGAATGGGGAGCCAGAAGTTGAGGGCGCGGTAGGCGAGGACACCGGAGAGCGCCTCGCCGTAGGTGGGCCCGAAGCCGACGATCATGGAGGTGAGGACGACTTCGACGACCCCGAGACCGCTCGGGGTGATGGGGATGGCAGCGAGGATGTTGGCGAGGCCGTAGGCGACGAGCACGTCGAAGGGTGAGATGAAGTAGCTGAAGGCGGCGACGAAGACCCACAGGGACGCGGCGTCGAGCAACCAGTTCGCCGCCGCCCAGACGATGGCTCGGGTCAGGAGCTCGCGGTCGTCGAGCAGGGCCGAGAACCGCTTGGCCAGCCGCCCGAGCAGGGCGGTCACGCGCTGGTCGTCGATGAAGCGGATGCGCCTGGAGATCCGGGCGATGACGATCCCGGCGCGTTGCTCTCCCCGTGTGAGTAGGTAGAAGAGCCCACCGAACGCGCCGAGGAGCACCACGCCGAGGGCGGCGGCCAGGACGACGAAGATCGAGGCGGAGGTGGACTGCCCGTGCTGGTGGGTGGAAGGGGGATGGAAGCCGTGCAGCACCAGGAACCCCACGAGGGCGAACCAGAAGATGACGTTCAGCACGACGGCCGAACCGATCCCCTGTGTTCCGAGGGCGAACCCGGCGTCTGCCCCGGCCACCCCGGACTGGGTGAGGAGGCGGTAGCCGAGGGCCGCTCCCGGCGCCGTCCCGCCCGGCGACACGTGGCTGAGGGCCAGGGTCGACATGTTGATCCGGAACAGGCGCCGCCGCCTCGGGCTCCCCGGAGGGAGCACGGCATGGGTCAGCTGGGTGTAGGCGACGAGCGACGCGCCCTCGAGCAGGGCACCGAGGATGAGGTACCAGGGGTTGATGTGGCCGAGGGCGGCGACCTCGGAGCGGTGGCTGGCCAGGAGCGGGATGGCGACGTAGAAGACGAAGAGAAACAAGAGGAGGATCCCGACGGTCCAGCGCACCTCCTTGCGGGCCAGGGGACCCCGGTGCCACCAGTGACGACGCTTCGGCGTGGTGTCCTCCTCGGGCATCCACGCCATGTTTGCACGGTTGCATGCCGGCACCTGCCATGCTTGAGCGATGGCTGACCTTCCGAGCCAGGCGGGCGAACGGCCTGTCGACGTTCGGGACGCGGCCGGGCGAGTCGGAGTGCCGGTGGCGGGAGCCGACGGCGGTGCCTCCGGCCTCCCGGTCGGGTCCGGCGCGAGCGACGTCGGATCGGATGGAGCCGCTGGATCGGATGGAGCCGCTGGATCGGGGGGAGCCGCTGGATCGGATGGAGCCGCTGGATCGGGGGGAGCGCCAGTGGCACGTCGGGACCGGCTCTTTGCCGCCGCCGAGTCCAAGGGCGTCCCGTTGCGCACCATCCTCACCGTCGATGCCGTCGTGGTGGCGACCTACATCGTCTACCGCCTCGTGGGCAGGCTGCGGGAGATCCTCCTGTGGCTGCTCATTGCCTCGTTCATCTCGCTCATCTTGAACCCGGCGGTGGTGTGGCTCGAACACCGCCGCCTGCGTCGGACGGCGGCGGTGACCGTGGTGTTCCTCCTTGCCGTGCTGGCGTTTGCCGGCATCGTCGGGCTGTTCGGCTACCCGCTGGTCAACGCGCTCACCCATCTGGCCGAGCGCATCCCCGAGATGACCAGGCAGCTCAGGAAGGGCCACGGGGGGCTCGCTCGCGCCCTGCAGCGTGTCCACCTGTTGTCCTGGGTCCAGCACAACGCCCCGAAGCTGGCGAAGTACGCCGACAGCCTGTCCAAGCCGGCGCTCAGCCTGGGGACGAACCTGGGTCGGGCCGTGTTCTCGACGATCATCGCCCTACTCACCATCACCTTCCTCACCCTGTTCCTCCTGCTCGAGGCGCCGAGGATCCGGTCCGGTCTGCTCGGCACCCTGCGACCCGACCGGCGCCAGGTCGTGGAGGAGACCGCCAGGACGGTCTCGCACTCGGTGACCGCGTACGTGCTCGGGACGTTCGGGTTGTCGCTCCTCTTCGGCGCCGTCGTATACGTGACCCTGCTCGCCACGGGCGTGCCGTTCGCGCTGCTGATCGGCCTGTGGGTTGCCCTGGTGGCGATGATCCCGCTGATCGGTGGATTGATCGCCGGCGTTCCGAGCGTGGTGATCGCCCTCCTGCACTCGCCGACGTCCGCCATCATCGTGGCGGTTGTCTTCGTCCTCTTCCAGCTCACCGAGAACCACTTCCTCTACCCGCTGGTCATGAGCAGGACGGTACGGATGAACCCCCTGTGGGTGCTGCTCGCCGTCCTGATCGGCGCCAATCTCGGCGGCGTCTTCGGCTCCAGCCTTGGTGCGCTCACGGGCGCCTTGGTGGCGATCCCCGTCGGCGGTGCCTGCCAGGTCGTCTTCGGCGAGGTGTGGCGTCGTTCCCGACCGGGAGGGCCCATCGGGGGCGAGGAACGTCCCGTAAGCTCTCCGCCGTGAACGTCCTGGTGGTGTTGCCCACGTACAACGAGTCCTCGAACATCGAACGTGTCCTGCGCCGGATCCGCGCCGCGCTGCCCGAGGCGACGGTCCTCGTCGTCGACGACGGCAGTCCCGACGGTACGGCGGAGATGGCGGAGAAGCTCGGCGCGGAGCTCGGTGCCGTCGACGTGCTGCGTCGGCCGTCGAAGTCGGGGCTGGGCGGTGCCTACCGGGACGGTTTCCGCTGGGGCATGGCACGGGGGTTCGACGCCTGTGTCGAGATGGATGCCGACCTGTCCCATGACCCCGAAGCGTTGCCCCAGGTGGTCGAGCCGCTGCGCCAGGGCTACGAGGTAGTGATCGGCTCCCGGTACATCCCCGGAGGGGTGATCCCGAACTGGTCGTGGCACCGGCGCCTGCTGTCCCGGGGCGGGAACCTCTACGCGTCGGTCCTCCTCGGCCTGGGGATCGCCGACTCCACCTCGGGGTTCAGAGCGTATGCCATGTCCCTCCTCCAGAGGATCGACCTCGACCGGGTGCGGGCCGACGGGTACGGCTTCCAGATCGAGATGACCTACGTCTCCAAACAGGCGGGCGCCCGCATGACCGAGGTGCCTATCCGCTTCGTGGACCGGGTCGAGGGTGAGTCGAAGATGTCGAGCACGATCGTGGTCGAGGCGTTGGCGCTCGTCAGCTGGTGGGGCGCGAGGCGGCTGTTCGGGTCGCCGTCCGGTCGTCGGCTCGGAGCGCCTGGCGCTCCAGGGCCGCCGGAGTAGGAACCGGGAGGTACCCCAGACGTGGTTCGTGCTGTCGCGATGAGCCGCCCGGTCCCCGGGGACCGACCATGAACGGTCGGGGAGGGGAACCCACGCGCGTGCTGGTCGTCGACGACGAACCGTTCATCACCGACGTCGTGGCCACCGCGTTGCGGTTCGAGGGATTTCTCGCCGACGTGGCGGCGAGCGGGGCCGAGGCGTTGCGCCTCGTGCAAGAGGCGGCGTTCGGCATCGTGATCCTGGACGTGATGCTGCCCGACATGGAGGGCATCGAGGTAAGTCGCCGGATGCGAGCCACCGGGATCGACACCCCCGTGCTCTTCTTGACCGCTCGCGACGCGACCGCCGACAAGGTGGAGGGCCTGGCGGTAGGCGACGACTACGTGACCAAGCCGTTCAGCCTGGACGAGCTGGTCGCCCGGGTGCGGGCGGTGCTGAGGCGGACGGAGCCGGGGGATCCCGTCGACGACGGCCGGATCCGGTTCGCCGACCTCGTGCTGGACGCGGAGACCTTCGAGGTCTGGCGGGCCGGCGAGCTGATCGAGCTCACGGCGACGGAGTTCCGTCTCCTCGAGTACCTGATGATCAATGCCCGTCGGGTCCTGTCGAAGTCCGAGATCCTGGATGCGGTCTGGGACATCGACTTCGCCGGGGACCCCAACATCGTGGAGACCTACATCAGCTACCTCCGGAAGAAGATCGACTGCTACGACCCCCCGTTGGTCCACACGGTGCGCCGGGTGGGCTACAGCCTGCGCGAACCCCGCCGATGAGACTGCGACGCCGCCTGGTGATCACGATGGTCGTCCTCGTCATCGTGGCGTTGGGCACGACGTCGCTCGTGACGCTCGACTCCCTCCACTCCTACCTCTACGGTCGGACCGACCAGGAGCTCGAAGATAGCCAGGTCCAGGTGGACGACTACGTGCTCCACGCCGACCGGGTCCACGTCCCGCTGTCAGTTGCCATCATCTCGCTCCGGGTGAGCCCGCTCGTCTACGTCGAGATCCTCGGGCCCGACGGGCAGCCGGTGGTCGTGCGGCCGTCGGGAAACCGCACCGACGCGGAGCCTGCTCCGCGGCTACCGGCCGTCCTCCCGACGCGCCCCCCGATGACGAGAGCGGAGCTGGACCGGATGCACGGGAGCTACCACCCCAACGGTGCCGCCATCGACGTCCCCTCGGTGGCGCGGGATGGGCCGGAGTACCGGTTACAGGCCACGGCACTCCCGGGTGGCACGCTCGTGGTCGCCACGTCGCTCGTTTCGGTGAACGACACGCTCCGGTCGCTGCGCAACGTGGAGGTCGGGATCTCGGCCGTGGTGCTGGCTGCACTCATCGCCCTGGTCACCGTGTTCGTCAGTCGTGGCCTTCGCTCGCTCGACGACATGACCGAGACGGCCGGGGCGATCGCCGCCGGAGACCTCACGCGGCGGGTCGATCCCGAAGGAGGGAAGGGGGAGATCGGTCGTCTCGGCACGGCACTGAACGGGATGTTGAGCCAGATCGAGGCAGCCTTCCTCCAGCGCACCCGTTCCGAGGAGCGGCTCCGGGAGTTCCTGGCCGACGCCTCCCACGAGCTCCGAACGCCCCTGACGTCGATCCGTGGGTACGCCGAGCTGATCCGGAAGGACGCGCTCGATGAGGACGGCCGGGAACGGGCATTGGAGCGGATCGAGAGCGAGTCGGCGCGAATGGGTCGGATCGTCGAAAACCTGCTCGCGCTGGCCCGTGCCGACGACGCCCCCGTGGTCGATCTCCTCCCTGTCGACCTCGTCCCCGTGGTGCTGGGCGCCGTCGACGACGCCCGGGCGCTCGGCGAGCACCACCCGATCGCGCTGGAGGCGCCGGCGCCGGTCGTGTGCGAGGCCGATGCGCTCATGGTCGGGCAGATCGTGCACAACCTCCTCCAGAACGCCGTGCGGCACACCCCGCCGACGACCCCGATCGAGGTGGAGGTGGCGGCGGAGTCCGGTGCCGGGGTCCTCCGGGTGCGTGACCACGGCCCGGGGCTGACCCCCGAGCAGGCCGACCGGGTGTTCGAGCGCTTCTACCGGGCCACGCCGGACGGTGCCCGGCGGGGAACGGGTCTCGGGCTCACGATCGTGGCCGCCCTGGTCCACCTACTCGGTGGCACCGTCTCGGTCGACAGTGCCCCGGGCATGGGCGCATGCTTCGAGGTTCGCCTCCGGCTCGCACCCGGACCGGTAGCGCACGCCGGTCCGGCTTCCCGATCCGGAGGGCGACCCGGCTCCGATCCCCGACCGGGTCCGAGCACGGTATCCGACGGAACGCGGGCTGGTCCCGCGCCGGTAGACGACCGTGTCGCCGGGAGGTGACCGACCGGCGCGGTCGCCCGTGCTCCTCCTGCACGGGCAACCGGGGAGCGCCCGGGCGTGGGACGCGGTCGTCCCCGGGCTCGCGACCCGCCACCGCGTGCTCGTCCCCGATCGGCCCGGCTACGGGAGCTCGACGCTCGATCCAGTCGGCCTGGCCGACAACGCCGAGCTGGCCGCGTCGTGCCTGACGGCCCACGACGCGGCACCCGCCACGGTCGTCGGCCACAGTTGGGCGGGCGGGGTGGCCGTGCTCCTGGCGGCGCGCCATCCGGAGCTGGTGCGCAGCCTGGTGCTCGTGGGATCCGTCGGCGCGCCACAGAGCGTGACTGCCCTGGATCGGCTGCTCGCGGTCCCCGGGGCGGGTGACGCACTGGCGGCCGCCGGGTTCGTCGGCGCCTGGGCGGCTCTGGGCCCGATCCGGCGGGGTGCGGCCTACCTGCCCCCCCGCTGGGGAAGCCGGTTGGCGGCGTTGCTGCCCGACGACGAGCTGGAGGAGGACTGGCACGAGGTGGTCGGTCGGACCCGGCACGCCTTCATGGTCGAACAGCGGGCGCTGGTCGACGAACTGCCGACTGTCCAGGCCGCGCTCGCGGACGTGACGGCACCTACGACGGTCGTCTCGGGGACGTGGGACGCCGTGGTCCCCCTGGAGGCGAGCCGCTTCCTGGCCGAGACGATCGGCGGTGCCCGCCTCCACGTGCTGGGCGGGGTGGGCCACTTCGTGGCGCGTGACGCTCCGGAGGTGTTGATCGAGGTGATCACCGCGACCGATCGCCGGGGACTCGACGGGATGCCGTGATCGACGATCGAGACCGGGCCGGACCCGATCGGCATCCCGGTCAGGCGGCGCTGTCCCCGGGACGTATCTCCGGCGGGGGAAACAGGGCGGTGAGGACCGAGTCGAGCTTGAGGCGGGTCTCTTCGAGCTCGCGTTGGGGATCGGACTGGGCGACGATCCCGACGCCGGCGGTGAGTCGGGCGCGTCTGCCCTCGAAGACCGCCGAGCGGATCCCGTACCACCAGGCGCCGTTCCCGTCGCCGTCGACCCAGCCCACCGGGCCCCCATACTGGCCGCGGGGGTGGGGTTCGAGGCGAGCGATGAGCTCCAGCGCGGCGGCCGTCGGCACCCCCCCGACCGCCGGGGTGGGGTGGAGGAGCGCGGCCAGCGCTAGCGCATCCGGTGACCCGTCGGCGTCCCGCAACGTTCCCTCGATATCCGTTCCCAGGTGGGAGATGGAACGGAGGGCGACCAGGCGGGGTTGGTCGGGAATGGCGATGCGATCGCACCACGGCCCGAGCGCGGCGCCGATGGCATCGACGACGAAGCGGTGCTCGGCTCCGTCCTTCTCGGAGGAGAGCAGGGAGGATCCACGACCCGCGCTGGTGCCGGCCAGCGGCCGACACTCGACGGCGGTGCCCTGGCGGGAGACCAGGAGTTCGGGGGTGGCACCCACGAACCGCCCCTGGCCCGACGGGAAGGCGAACACGGCGCATCCCGGTTCGAGGTCCCGCCACCGCCGGATCAGCGCTGCTTCGTCCGGGGCGCCGGGGAGAAGCGCGTCAGCCTGCCTGGTCACCACCACCTTCACGACGACACCGGCGTCGATGGCTGCCACTGCCCGTCGCACGAGGTCGGCGTAGTCGGCATCGGTCGTCGCCAGGGTGACGACCGGTCGCCCCGGGTCGCCCCGGGTCGCCCCGGGTCGGCCCGGGGCCCGTTCGGCTACCCCATCGGGTAGACGCCCCTGGGTCCCGACGGGCTGATCGAGCTCCTGTTCGACGACGGACAGGGGATCACGCTGTCGCGCACCGGCGGCGTGGACCGTGGTGGCCCACGTCTCGCCGGTGGAGGTCCGGACGACCAGGAACTCGGGTACGACCAACGTGGTCGGGCCGGCCCGATCGAAGGGGAACGCACCGAAGGCGAGCACGCCACTCCCCCGAAGGCAGACGGCATCGTCGACGTCGATGGACCGGAGCCAACGGCGAGCGAGGGACGGCGCGGGAGGCCGCGCACCCGCGCCGGGTCCACCGGCGAGCTGGTCCAGGGACCCGGTGAGCCGGGCCGCCTCGCCGATCGCCGCCATCTGCAGGTCGCCGTCGTCGAAGAAGATGCCTCGACCGGCAACGGCTCCGACCAGGTCGAGCGCCGGGGAGGGCTCGATCCGACGGCTGGAGGCCACGAGGCTCACGGATACCCGACCCGTGTGGCGGTGAACAGCTGGCTGAGCCCTCCGGACAGCACGCGGTGGTTGACCGTCGAGAACCCGGCCCGCAGCAGCAGCGAGCGGAGCTCGGGGGTCGGCGGAAGGTAGGCGGTGGAGCGGGGGAGGTAGTCGTAGGCGGCACGATCCGACAGGAGACCCCCGAGGACGGGGACGGCCCGGCGGAACCAGAGGCTGTGGCCGAGTGCCAGGACCGGGTTGGTCGGTTCAGCGACGTCGAGGAGGCTGATCCGACCTCCGGGTCGCACGACCCGGGCGAGCTCGGCGAAGGTCCCTTCCAGGTCGGTGAAGTTCCGGAGGGCGTAGCCACAAGTTGCACCGTCAACCGCCCCGTCGGCCAGCGGGAGCGCCAGTGAGTCAGCCTGGACACGCGGGGCGTCGGCGTGGTTGGCACGGAGCATGCCCATCGAGAGATCCACGCCGAGGACCCGGTGGCCACGGGCGGCGAGGAGCGCGGACAGGTCGCCCGTGCCACACGCCAGGTCCATCACGGTCGTCCCGGGAGGTAGGCCCAGCGCCGCCACGGCCGTCGCCCGCCAGGAGCGATCGAGGCCGAAGGTCATCACCCGATTGACGAGGTCGTACCGGGGGGCGATCGTGTCGAACATCTGGCGCACCCGGGCGGTCTTCTCCGCACCGACGGGGAGGTCCCGTGCCCGTGGGTCCGTCCGTTCGGACGCCGAGGGGCGCCGGGATGTTCCCGTCGAGTCGCCGGGTGTGATCACGACGCCGCTGCCGAACCGGCCGGCGGAACCCCGCCGTGGCCGTGCTCGTGGATCGCCTCGAGCTCCGGGCGGGATCCGACGTCCTCGATGTGGTCGAGCGCGGTCCGGAGGAGGACCCGGGTGAAGTGGTGCGCGACGAGGCCGGTGACGGCGGCCAGGAGCTCGGTGTAGGCCTGGACAAGGTAGGCGGCGGGAGACATCCCGCCGCTGCCGCTGCCGCTGCCGCTGCCGCTGCCGCTGGCACTGCCGGCCGTTCCGTCTTCATCGGCACCGGCTCGGGCTCTGGCGGCACGTCGTACCGATGTGGAAAATAGGCGCACGGCATCGTCGGCCAGGGCCTCGGTGGCAGCGTGGTGGCGCCGGGCCAGGTCGAGGAGGTCGGGCAGCGGGATTCCCCATTCGAGCAGGGCGAGGGCGTGGCCGGCGATGGCCACGTCCTCGTCGGTGTAGACGTCGCGCGTTCCCACGCGGCGGGGGACCAGGAGTCCCTCGGACTCGATCGCGGCCAGCAGGGGCAGCGGGACCGACGCCCGTGCCGCCAGGTCCGCCAGCGACAGCATCCCGTCGGCACCCGCGGTCGAAGCCTGGTCCGGGGAACGGTGGTCAGCCGGTGCTGCCGGGACGACCGGAGCGTGGGGGATGCCGGAGACCTCGGCCACCAGCGCCTCGTCGGCTGCGTCGAGCCCACCGCCGACAAGGCGGGCGATCGTGGCGAGGCGGAACCCGCGTGCCTGGAGGGAGCGGACCCGGCGGATGCGTTGGAGATGGTCGTCGCCGTAGAGGGCCACCCGGCCTTGGCGGCGGGGCGGTGGGATGAGGCGCTTCGCCTGGTAGTAGCGGACGGTGTCCACCGACGTCCCGGCTCGCCGGGCCAGCTCCTCCACCCGTATCTCCATCACCTCACTCTAGGAGCATCCACTCTCAGCGTTGAAGCGGACCCGGACGGGGCATGTGCGGGCGAGTGCCGGACGGTTTCGACCTGGCGGGCGGCAGGGACCGGTCGACCCGGGGCACCGGTCGGTGCCCCGGTCCCCAGGCCGGCGGCCGGCTCAGCGGAAGTATCGATAGACGACCTCGGCGACGCAGCTCGGCTTTTCGGCCCCCTCGACTTCGAAGGTCACGTCCAAGACCGACTGCACGCCGCCACCGACCTCCTCGACGGAGACGAGCGTCGCACCGGCGCGCAGGTTGCTCCCGACCGGAACGGGTGCCGGGAAGCGCACGCGGTTGCACCCGTAGTTCACCCCCATCGTGACGCCCTCCACGTGGAGCACTTCGGCCAGGAGGACGGGGGCCAGCGACAGCGTGAGGTAGCCGTGGGCGATGGGTCCCCCGAAGGGTCCCGTGGCAGCTCGTTCGGGGTCGACGTGGATCCACTGGTGGTCGCCGGTGGCGTCTGCAAACGTGTTGACCTGGTCCTGGGTGATCCGGTGCCACTCGCTGTAGCCCAGATGCTGTCCGACGAGGTCGTTGAAGCCGTCGACTCCATGCACGGTGGTTGTCATGTTCTCAGACTACGGGCACGTTCGCCTGGCCGGCGAGTCGACACCGGCCAGGCGGCGGCCGGCAGCGCCCGGGAGGCGCGCCTACGACACCGACGCAGTCCCTCCTCACCAGGAGCTTCCCGGTACCATCCGCCCTATGGTCGAGCACCACCACAGGAACATCCACGGCGGTGGGGCGCGCGCCGCAGTGTTCGGTATCAGTGACGGGCTCGTGTCCAACGTCGCGCTGGTGCTCGGGGTTGCCGGCGCCCACTCCTCCGGAGCGGCCGTGCGGCTGGCCGGGCTGGCCGGGTTGATCGGGGGCGCGTGCTCGATGGCGGCTGGGGAGTACGTGTCGATGCGAGCCCAGGGAGAGCTCCTGGAGCGGGAGCTCGACGTCGAACGTGGGGCGATCCGGCAGGATCCGGAGGACGAACGCCGGGAGCTGGCCTCGATCTACGTGACCCGCGGCGTCGAGCCGGAGATGGCCGACGAGCTGGCGACCCGGATGATGAGCAATCCCGAACTGGCGCTCGCCACCCACGCCCGGGAGGAGCTCGGGATCGATCCCGACCAGCTCGGCAACCCGATCCAGGCGGCCGGGTTCTCCTTCCTGCTCTTCGCCGTCGGTGCCCTGCTCCCGCTGCTCCCCTGGTTCGTGGCCGCTGGGACCGGCGCCATCCTGGCCTCGGTCGCCATTGCCGCCGTGTCGTCGTTCGGAGTGGGGGTGGCGCTGTCCATCTTCACGGGCAGGTCGGCGTGGTGGTCGGCAGGTCGTCAGCTGCTCATCGCCGGCGTCGCCGCCGGGGTGACGTTCGGGGTGGGCCATCTCGTCGGCGGTGTGACAGGCTGAGCAGTGATGGTTCGACGTGCCGCCTGTCGGCCGGCGGGATGATGCGGAGCGCACCGGGTCGCCGGCTGGTAGTGGCAGCGGCGCTGGGCGCAGCGGCGCTTGTCCTCTCTGCCTGTGGCACGCCGGCTTCGCCGGGCCAAGCCGCCGGCGCAGCGCCGGTCACCGTGCCGCGCGCCACCGCCCGTGGTGGTGCCCGTGGTGGTGCCCGACCCGCGACGGGTGCGCACACGAAACCACCGGACGCGCTGTTCCCGACCTGGTCCGCTCCGGTCACGGTGGTGGGGCCGGGCCGGGTCGACGTCTCCTGTGCGGCGGCCACGTTCTGTGGCGTCGTCGGCGCCAGCGGCCAGGCGTCGGTGTGGAACGGCTCGGTCTGGGCGCCGCCGGTGTCGGTGGGGCCGGCCGTGGCGCCGGGATCGGCCGCTCCGACGATCGCCTGTACCGGTCCGGCGTTCTGCCTGGCGGCGGTGGGGGAGAGTCTGGTGGCGTGGAACGGGGTCTCGTGGGCACCGAGCGTGAGCGTGCCGGGAGCGCAGGCCCTGGCGTGCGCGAGCCCGCAGTTCTGTACGGTGATCAGCGGGATCGGCAACGCCTACGTCTTCGACGGGACGTCCTGGTCGGGCGCCTTCAATGCGTGGGGCGGGCCGTCCAGCGTCTCGTGCACGTCGTCGTCGTTCTGCATGGCCGCCATCGGAGGCGCCTCTGAGTGGGACGGGTCTTCCTGGTCGCGGCCGGTCGACGTCGACCCGGTCGGCGAGATCGATGCCGTCTCGTGCGTCGGCAGCGCCTTGTGCATGGCGGTCGACAGCGCCGGCAACGTCCTGGTCTGGCGGGCCGCGTCGTGGACCCCACCGGCACCGCTGCGCCCCGGATCGGCCGACCCGACGAAGGCGGTGGCCCTGACGGCGCTCTCGTGCACCAGCACGAGAGCGTGCACAGTGGGGACGGTCGACGGTGCGGTGTCGAGATGGAACGGCACGACGTGGTCGGCGCTCGACGTCGTCACCGGAGGACACGCGCTCACGGCGCTCTCGTGTGTGGCCCCGGGCTTCTGCATGGCTGCAGACAGCGTCGGAGCGGTGGCGTGGTCGTCCCACGGCACGTGAGCGGGCAGACGGAGCGTCCTCGCAACGGCCGGCCGGCGCCAGTGGATCCCCGTGGTCGGCGTGCCTCAGGGTGGCGACGCCACGGCGATCCGGAGCGCACGCCGGACGTGGTGGACCCCGAACCCGACCGATCGATAGAGCGCCAGAGCGGGTTCGTTGTCCGCCTCGACGTGGAGCATGGCGACCCGTGCCCCTCGGTGGTGGAGTGATGCGAGCCCGGCATCGAGGAGTGCACGGCCGAGGCCCTGCCCGTGGAGCCGGGGGTCGACGAAGATGACGTAGATCTCCCCGAGGGGAGGAGTGGTCCCTGGGTGGATCTTCGTCCAACACGAGGCCCCTACGGCGTCACCGTCGGCAAGCACGAGGAAGCCCTGCGGATCGAACCAGTCCTCCTCCTCCCGGGAACGGACCTCATCCACTGTCCAGTGCCCCTGCTCAGGATGGTTGGCGAAGGCGCGATTGTTCGCGGCCACCCAGGCCTCCTCGTCGAGGCCGGGACGGAAGGCCCGTGCCGGCGCACCGGGGCCCTGTCGTGCGTCTAGAACCGGAAGGGGACGGCGCAGTTCGACGAGCCGGCGCTCGGTCCATGGCAGGGCAGCCGGGGCGATGGCTTCCAGAGCTGGACCGCCGACGGGCTGCCACAGCATGGCGACGGTCGCACCGTTCCGGCGCACGCCGGCGCACGCCTCGGCGACGAGCCGGGCGACAGTCGAAGGCGGGAGCTCCGAGGCGGCGGGTGCCACGACCTCGATCGTCCAGACCGCCTCTGGACCGGTGGAATCGGCGGGGCCGACACCCACGGCGGCAGCAGCGAGGTGTCCGTCCACCGCCGTCCGCAGCGCAGCGATGCCACAAGGGGCTCCGGACCCAGCCTGGAGCCGAAGTCGTGGCCCCTCGCTCAGCAGGTCGCCGTCCGCCGCCGCGGTGTGGGTCGCCGCCAATGCCAGCGTCTCTTCGGAACGCGAGGGCGTTGCCTCGGCAAAGGATTCGATCACCATCGGGACGGCATCCATATCGGCTCCGAGGCTACCGGTAGTGTCGGCCTCGTGACCGCGTCCCCCGAGCTCACCCGGCGTGCTCGTATCGTCCGGTCCCGGCTGGCGAAGCGGTATCCCGGCACGACCGAGGACCTCTGTGCGCTCGACCATGCCGACCCGTTCCAGCTGGTCGAGGCCACGATCCTGTCGGCCCAGTGCACCGACGTCCGGGTGAACCAGGTGACGCCGGGGCTCTTCGCCCGGTATCCCGACGCGGTGGCGCTGGCCGGGGCCGATCCCGAGACCGTCGAGGCCCTCATCCGCCCGACCGGCTTCTATCGGGCCAAGACCCGCCACCTCCTCGGGATGGCCCGGCGGGTGGTCGAAGGTTTCGGCGGTGAGATCCCCTCGCGGATGGAAGACCTGGTGACGCTGCCCGGGGTCGGACGCAAGACGGCCAACGTCGTGCGCAGTGTCGGGTTCGGCCTCCCGGGCCTGCCGGTCGACACCCACGTCGGTCGGCTGGCGCGGCGACTCGGTCTCACGACGGCGACGGATCCCGTCCGCGTGGAGGAAGACCTGGGCCGTCTCGTACCGCCGCGGGAACGGGGTGTCTTCAGTCTGCGGCTGATCGAGCACGGTCGGGCGGTCTGCCGGGCCCGCCGCCCGGCATGCGACCAGTGCGTCCTGTCCGACGTCTGCCCGTCGTGTCCGCCCGTCGTGTCCGCCCGTGGCGCCTGCCGGACGTGACCGGCGGATGTGAACCGAGAAGAGCCCCGACGACTACCGAAGAGCCCCGGTGGCGGCAGCTGAACCCAGGGCGAGGCGTCCCAGAAGTGGTCGGTACGGCGACGGGCTCTCGCCGGCGCACATGAGATACTTGCACATGGAGTGAAATACATCAACGGACGGAAAAATTTCCGCGTGGAGGGGCGTTCTGATTGGAACAAAGCGTCAAAACGTGCTGTTGTAGAGGTCACTCGGAACCGGTTCCCGCCACCTGGTTCCGAAGAGCGGTGTCCGGGATCCGCCGCCCGGCCCGCTCGCGCGAAGGCGCCCCTTCGGGGGCGCCTTCGCCGCGTCCGGGGCTCGCTCGTCCGGTCGGAGCCCTCGTCGACGAGCATCCCTTCTCCGGCTCGGGGGGTGGCGCGGTACCGTGAGGCATGGTCATCAAGCGCTCGGTGTCACTGTCGGACTCGGTGGCACTGGCGGTGGAGCAGGCGGCGAAAGAGGACGGCGTCTCCTTCAGTGCCTGGTTGTCGGCCGCCGCCGAGCGGCAGCTCGTGTTGCGGGCGGGGCTCCGGGGCGTCGCCGAGTGGGAGCGGGCGGAGGGAGCACTCACGCCTGAGGAGATCGCCGAGGGAGAGGCACTGCTCGGTCGGCTCTTGTCGGGGGTGGCCGCAAAGGTGCGTCCGGGCGTCGCGTCCATGGTGCGACCGGGTGCCGGGGTGAAGACGAGGCGACGGTGAGCGATCAGGGTCCGTCGCACCCGGCGCCGGACCGGGCCCACCGGCGCTATGGACTGGTCTACGGGCCGGCCGCCCTCCAGGCGGCGGCCCGGGGGGACCGGCTGGTGTGGGCGCTCCACCGTGCTGCGCTCGACCAGGGGTTTGTCCCGGTGGTCCCGGCGGTGGTCGTGCTCGACGCAGTCCGGGTCGTCGGGGACGATCCCCACCTCGCCCGGTTCCTCCTGGGAACAGAGATCGAGCCGCTCGACGGCACCCACGCCTTCGACCTGGGCGTCGTGGCCCACGCGGCCGGAACCGACAGCCCGGCCACGATCGCTGTGGTCGAGTGTGCGGCCCGGCGGACGGTGGCGGCGGTCACGGCGCGTTCCCCGGGGACGGCCGAGTTGGCCGGAGTGCTCGGTCACGACCTCGTGCTCCACCCGATCTGAACGGGTGTTCCGGAGCTCGGGTGCCCGGAGCCGACGGGCCCCGGTGCCGAGCCCGGGGCGCTGCGAGCTCAGGCCCGGCGGCGCTGACCTGGTCCCGGGACCGAGCGGGTCAGGCGAGTGAGGCGCCGGTGGGCGCCGGCCAGGGCACGCTCGACAGCGAAGAGCTCGGCGGCGCGCTCGTCGTCGCCGGCCGAACGGGCGCGCTCCGCATGGGCGGTGACCCGCCGGACGAGGTCGTCGAGACCGGTGGCGATGGAGGAGAGTTCTGCGGTGCCCGGGTCCACGAGCCCGATCATCGCAGCTGCGCGGGTCGAGCTCCAACCAGAGCCGGCGATCGCCAGGGACCGGCCCCGCTAGCATCGAGCCGTCATGGCTCTCGAACGTCTCGACCTCCGCCGTTTCCGGGGCGATCTCGCCTCGGTGCTCCCGCCCCCGGTGGACGAGCAGGAGCGGTCGTCGGCGGCGGTGGCATCGATCATCGCCCAAGTGCGTGCGGGAGGTGACCAGGCGCTCGTGGATCTGACCTCCCGGTTCGACGGCGTGGCGCTCGACGGGATCGAGGTTCCGACTGGAGAGGTGCGAGGCGCGCTCGACCGGATCGCCGCGCCGGTGCGCGACGCGCTCGAGCTGGCGTACCGGAGGATCACCGCCTACCACACCCACGAGGCGTCCGGGGCCGTCGCCGACTTCCACTCCGACGGGGTCGTCGTGAGAGAGCTGGTGCGGCCCGTGGCGCGCGCCGGCTGCTACGCGCCGGGCGGCCGGGCCAGGTACCCCTCCACGGTGCTGATGTGCGCGGCACCGGCGCGGGCCGCCGGCGTGGGGGAGATCGTCTTGTGCGTGCCACCGGGGCCGGACGGCACCGTAGACGATGCCTCGCTGGCCGCCGCTGCCATCGCCGGGGTCGACCGGGTGTTCCGCGTCGGTGGTGCCCAGGCGATCGCCGCCATGGCCTTCGGCACGGAGACGATTCCTGCCGTCGACGTCGTCGTGGGGCCGGGGAACCGGTTCGTGGCCGAGGCCAAGCGCCAGCTCTCCGGGGTCGTGGGCGTCGCGTCGGCCTTTGCCGGGCCCTCCGAGGTGGTGGTGGTGGCCGGCCCCGACACGCCGGTGGCACTGGTCGCCATCGACCTCGTGGTCCAGGCCGAGCACGGGCCCGACGGACAGGCGTGGCTGGTCACGTGGTCGCCGGAGCTGGCCGACGCCGTCGACGCCGAGATCGACCGGGTCGTCGCCGGCTCGGCTCGCCGGGCCGATCTCGAGGCGACCTTCCGCTCCGGCGGGTACGCCGTCGTCGTCGACGACCTGGCCCAGGCCCTGGCCGTGGCGAACGTCGTGGCCCCCGAGCACCTGGAGCTGCTCTTCGACGGCGCTGAGGACGCCCTGGACGGCGTCCCGTCGGCGGGTGCCGTCTTCCTCGGTCGCAACGCCCCGGCCAGCGTCGGTGACTACCTGGCCGGACCGAACCACGTGCTCCCCACCAACCGGACCGCACGGTTCGCCAGCCCGCTCCGGGTAGACGACTTCCGTCGGCACCTCCACGCCGTGTCCTTGGACCGTGCCGCGCTCGACCTGCTCGGTCCGGCAGTGGTGACGCTGGCGGAGACCGAGGGGCTGAGCGCCCATGCCGAATCGGTCCGTGCCCGGTGGGCCCCGTGAGCCCGGAGCAGGCGGGTGCCACCCCGGTCACCCCGGACCGACGGGTGGCACCGGGTGGGACGGTACCGATCCGGCCGGGCTTGGCGACCCTGCCGGGGTACCACTCGCCCCAGGTCGACGTGGCAGTGCGCCTGAACACCAACGAGTCCCCCCTGCCGCCTCCACCCGGCTTCCTGGCTGCGCTCGAGGAGGCGTGCGGAGCCGTCGCCTTCAACCGCTACCCCGACCGGGAGGCGAGGGATCTCCGGGAGGCGATCGCCGCCTACCACGAGGTGGCGCCGTCCCAGGTGTTCTGCGCCAACGGGTCGAACGAGGTGCTCCAGTGCCTGCTTCTGGCGTACGGGGGACCGGGTCGTGCCGCCGCCCTGTTCGAGCCGACCTACACGCTTCACGGCCATATCGCCCGTGTGACCGGCACCTCGGTGGCGGTCGGGGCGCGGGCGGCAAGCTTCCGGTTGGACCTGTCCACCGTCCGCCAGGTGCTGGCCGAGTCGTCGCCCGTCGTCACGTTCCTGTGCTCCCCGAACAACCCGACGGGCATCGTGGACACCCCAGCGGAGATCGAGGCGGTCCTCGACGCCACGCCCGGCCTCGTGGTGGTGGACGAGGCCTACGGGCAGTTCGCCCGGACGTCGGGACTCGACCTGATCGCCGCCGGGCGGGTGGGAGCCGAGCGCCTGGTGGTGGTGCGCACGTTCTCCAAGACGTGGTCGATGGCGGCCCTGCGCCTCGGCTACCTGATCGCCTCCCCAGAGGTGGTGGCCGCCTGCGAGCTCGTCGCCCTCCCGTACCACCTCGACGTGCTCAAGCAGGCTGCGGGCCGGATCGCCCTCGGTTTCGCGGCCGACATGGCCGAGCGGATCGCGTCCGTCACGGAGGAGCGGGGGCGCATCGCTGCCCACCTGGCCGCCCTTCCGGTCGAGACGTGGCCGTCGGAAGCAAACTTCATC
>DAHXOA010000105.1 GCA_027365145.1 Acidimicrobiaceae bacterium
GACACCTCGGGTGAGGGACCGGGATGGAGCAGGATGGGGCCATGGGCTCCGACGGCGACACACCGCGCAAACCGAAACATCCGCTGGCGAAGGTGCCCCGCAACGAGGAGCCGAACGAGCTCCCGCTTCCGGGGCTCGGCGGAGGTGGCGGACTGGGCCTCGGTCGCTCCGGGCACGAGTCCGACCGTCATGCGGTCCAGCCGGGTCGGGCCGGCCGGCTCCTGCTCTGGGTCCTGGGTCGCCGTCCGAAGGAGCCCGGCCAGGACGGATAGCGACGGAATGCGGAGCGCGGAGTGCGTTGCCGGGATCGCCAGCGGGCCGCAGGGAAGGTACCCCAGACGGTTGCAGCGCGGGCCACAGGCGGAGCGCGCTGAGATCATCCCGAGGCAACCGGGTGGTCGATAATGCTACGATTGCTACACGGGAAGGGAGCGCTTCGTGAGGACCATCAGCCACCGAGAGCTTCGCAACAGCAGCTCGAAGGTACTCCGCGACGTGCAGGCCGGTGAGATCATCGAGGTGACCAATCGCGGGGAGGTTGCGGCCGTCCTGGTGCCTCCGTCGCTCGCGCCATTCGAACGCCTGGTGGCGGCAGGGAAGGTTCGGCCCCCCTCGGATCGGTCGGTCGATCTCCGCCGTCTCCGCCGGTCGAAGTCGACGTCGACGACCGCCGAGATCCTCGCGGACGTTCGCGGTGAGCAATGATCGTCTACGTTGACACCTCGGCGGCTATGAAACTCCTGGTGGACGAGGCCGAATCGGATGCGCTCGCCGAACACCTCGAGAAGTCCCGCACGCGCGGAGGGGACACGCTGGTGGCCTCGTTGCTCTTGCACACCGAACTGCACTGTGCGTCCAACCGAAGGCCAGAGATCGTCCATCCCGATGCGGTGGCCGACGTGCTGTCCGTGCTGGCGCTCGTCGACGTGGAAAACGGAGACCTGACTACCGCCCCGCTGCTTCCCGGCACACTTCGATCTGCCGACGCGATCCACCTCGCCACGGCGCTGCGTGTCGACGCCCGCGAGTTGGTCGCGTACGACCGGGAGCTCTGCTCCGCGGCCACCATCGCCGGCATGGTCGTCCGCAGCCCGCGCTGAACGTCGCGCCACGCCCCCGATCGCAGGGGCGGATCGGAGGTCGCTGATTGTTCGCCGCCAGTGTGGCGAACGGGGTGGGGCCGCCACGATCACGGCGTCGAGCAGAGCTGTTGCGACGGGTGCCGGGTGCGAGCGCGATGCGGTCGCCGACGGAGGAGCCAAGCTGGGCCCTGGGCGTGCACGCAGTGTTCACCTCCTTTTCACTCTCCGGTGACGCACTGTTCAGGCCGGGATAACCGGGGTCTGGTTCGATGGCCCCAGCTCCCGTGTGGGGGCCCGACCTGAAAGGACGAGTGCTCCATGGCTGATCTGTCAGCTGCTCTCGACGCCTCCCTCGACGAGGCGCCGATGTCCCGGTTCCACACCCGCTCGGTGTTCACCGCCGGCATGGGCTTCTTCACCGATGCCTACGACCTGTTCATCATCGGCACCGCCACCACACTCATCGCTCCCCAATGGCACCTGAGCTCCGGGCAGACCGGGTTGGTGAACTCGATCACCCTGATCTCCGCGTTCGTGGGCGCATTCCTGTTCGGGCGGGTTGCCGATGTCTTCGGCCGGAAGAAGATCTACGGCCTTGAAGCGGCCCTCATGGTGGTCGGCGCCATCGCCTCGGCGTTCGCACCCGATCTGGTCTGGCTGCTGGTTTTCCGGTTCATCCTGGGGATCGGCGTCGGCGGGGACTACCCCATGTCGGCCACGTTGATGACCGAGTTCTCGAACCGGAAGAACCGAGGACGTCTCGTCGGCATGGTCTTCGCCATGCAGGGTTTGGGCACGGTCGCCGGGTACGTCGCCGGCCTGGCGTTGCTCTCCGCCCACGTACCCGACGGTGACACCTGGCGGATCCTGCTCGGTCTGGGTGCGCTGCCGGCGGCGTCGGTCCTCTACATGCGCCGTCGCATGCCCGAGTCGCCCCGGTACACGGATGCCGTGCTCGGTCAGACCGACGAGGCGGCCCGAGACATCGAGGGCTACTCCGACGGCGTGGTCCGCGTCCCCCAGCTCAGTGCCGCCGGTCACGCGAGCCCTGCCGCCACGGTGACGACGAACAGCACGAGGCGACGGGGCTCGATGAGGTTGGCCACGTTCCTGAGCACTCCCCGGTACCTCCTGATGCTCCTGGGTACCGCGGGAACGTGGTTCGTCTTCGACTACGCCTACTACGGCAACTCGGTGTCTGCTCCGCTGATCGTCAAGAGCGTGCTCGGCAAGCAGGGCGCAGGCGTGCTCACCGAGGCGCTGGCGCTCCAGCTCATCGTCTTCTCCGTCGCGGCGATCCCCGGGTACTTCCTGGCCGTGCACTTCATGGACCGCATCGGCCATCGACGGCTGCAGTGGATCGGGTTCATCGGGATGGGAACGGCGTTCCTCCTCATCGGCGTGATCCCCAACCTCACGACCCTGGTGGTTCCGTTCCTGCTGCTCTTCGGTGTCAGCTACTTCTTCGCCGAGTTCGGTCCCAACACGACCACCTTCGTGCTGTCAGCGGAGATGTACCCGACCAGTGCCCGGGCAACCGGCAACGGCATCTCCGCCGGAGTGGCGAAGGTGGGAGCGTTCTTGGGCGTCTACCTGTTTCCCATCATCAAGAGCGACTTCGGGGTGCTTGGTGCCCTCAGGCTGTGCTTCGGGTTGGCGGTCGTGGGTTTCCTCCTGACGCTTCTGATCCCCGAACCGTCCCAGCGAAGCCTGGACGACATCAGCCCCGACGACGTGATCGCGGTGGCAGAAGGTGTCGTCCGCCAGCACGTGCCCGACACCGAGCCTGCAGCGTAGGGACCGGATCCGTTGCCGGGATCCCCACAAGGGACGGTAGCCACGATGACGGTGCCCGCCATGGCCGTGATGCACACCCCGGAGCCCGAGAGCGGCTCCGGGGTGTTGCAGGTGGGGGACGTCGTGGTGGATCCGGCCGCGTGCCTCCTGTGGGTGCGCGGTCGGCGTGAGCCGCTGGTGGGGAAGGAGCTGGCGCTGTTGACCCTGCTCCTTTCCAACGCCGGCCGGGTGGTCACCACCGAGGAGATCGAACGTGAGGTGTGGAACGCCTCCCCCGCCCCGGAGAAGACCATCGCCGCCCACATCCTCCGGCTCCGCCGGCGTGTCGAGGTCGACCCCCATCGGCCGACCTGCATCCGGACCGTCCGGGGCATGGGGTACATCTTCGACCTCACCGACGGTTACGTAGCCTTCGCCCGGCGATGTGAGGAACCACTGGTCGCTGACCGCGACGGGGCCGTTCCCTAGCCTCCCGGGGCCGCTCCCTAGCCCCTGGACCGGGCGCTCCGCGACGCGAAAGGCGCTGGTGAGCGCTGTCCCGCTCGCTCCGCTCAGGCGGAGCGCCGGCGCCGGAGGCTGGCGTCGGTCAGGACCGCCGGCTTCCAACCGGCGTCGTCGTGGTTCACGTTGGTCCCCGGGGGGACGATCTCGTCGATCCGGTCGAGTACCGCCGTGTCGAGCCGGATCTCGGGCGCGTCCAGCTGGGACTCGAGCTGCTCCATCGTCCGGGGGCCGATGATGGCGGCGCTGATGTCCCGGTGCTCCAGCACGAACGCCAGTGCCAAATGGACGAGCGACAGCCCGGCCTCGTCGGCCAGCGCGGTCAGCTCGTTCACCACCTCCAGCTTGCGCTGGTTGGCCGGGAGGGTGAGGTCGTAGCGACCCGGGATACGCGCCGCCCGCCGGCTCGTGTTCTCCTTCCCCTCCCCGAACCGCCCGGAGAGCCACCCCCCGGCCAGCGGGCTCCACGGGATGATCCCCATGCCGTAGTTCCGGGCCACGGGGAGCACGTCGCGTTCGATGCCGCGGACCAGTATGGAGTACGGCGGCTGTTCGGTCTGGAAGCGCTCGCGCCCCCGGCGCTCCGCCACCCACTGCGCTTCGACGATCTGCTCGGCGGGGAACGTCGAGCTCCCGAAGGCCCGGATCTTCCCGGCGTGGACGAGATCGCTGAGCGCTCCCAGGGTCTCGTCGACGTCGACGGTCTCGTCGGGGCGGTGGATCTGGTACAGGTCCAGGTAGTCCGTTCCCAGCCGCCGCAAGCTGTTCTCACACTCGGCGATGATCCACCGGCGCGAGTTGCCCCTGGCGTTGGGGTCGCGTCCCATCGCCCCGTGCACCTTGGTGGCCAGCACCACTGTCGACCGATCGACGGTGGCCAGCGCCTCGCCGACGATGCTCTCCGACTCACCGGCCGAGTAGACGTCGGCGGTATCGATGAAGTTGATCCCGGCGTCGAGAGCGCGGTGGATGATCTTCACCGATTCGTCGTGGTCCGGTTCACCCCACGCCCCGAACATCATGGCCCCGAGGCAGAGCGAGCTGACGGTGATCCCAGTACGGCCGAGTGTACGCATCTCCATGCACTCCACCCTACGGCGGGGGAGCGATCGCTGCACCGGCACCGTCAGGGTGTGCGGTCTCCTGGTGGCCACGTCATCGCCGCCACCCGCGCCGGGCGGACGTCACCGCGCTCGACGAACCACCGGGCTGCTCGTTCCAGAGCCTCGGCGGCAGGGCGAGACGTGTGACCGAGCTCGTCGCGGGCGCGGCGGTCGTCGAAGGCCATGTGCGTGGCGGCCATCCGGGCGGCCTCCCGCGGGAGGGACGGCTCCTTCCCGAGCAGCCGGCCCTCGACCACGTCAGACACGAGGGCGGCGCCGCGTGCGACGAGGCCGGGTATCCGCACCGTGGGCGCCGGGAGACCGGTGACCGCTCCCAGCTCCGAGAGCATCTCGGCGAAGCTGAGGTTCTCTCCTCCCAAGATGTAGCTCCGCCCGACCCGGCCTCGCTCGGCGGCGAGCACGTGGCCACGGGCGACATCATCGACGTCGACGATGTTGAGGGTGGTGTCGACGACGGCCGGGATCCGCCCGTTCAGGTAGTCGAGGACAGTCCGGCCCGTCGGGGTCGGCTTCCGGTCGCCCGGTCCGACCGGCATGGAGGGTTGGACCACCACCACGGGTGCTCCCTGCGCCGCGGCCCGGAGCGCCTCGTGCTCGGCGACGTACTTCGATCGCTTGTAGGGACCGAAGAGGTGGTCGACATCGGCGACCGAGCGCTCGTCGACCGGCGACGTCGGGCCCGCCGTGGCCAGACCGAGGGTGCCCACCGTCGAGGTGTAGACGATGCGCTCGCAGCCGGCGGTTGTCGCCTCCTCGATCACGTGACGCGTGCCCGTCACGTTGATCTCGGTGAAGACCCGCGGGTCCGGTGCCCAGAAGCGATAGAGCGCGGCCAGGTGGAAGACCATCCGGGCCCCCTGCACTGCCCGCCGCACCGCCGCCCGGTCCCGCACGTCCCCCGGTACGACGGTCACGGCCCGGTCGAGGTGTCCGACCGGACTGCCCGGCCGGACGAGGACCCGGACCTTCGCCCCCCGGACCACGAGCTGGCCGGACACCGACGACCCGATGAAGCCGGTTCCGCCGGTGACGAGGATCTCGTCGCCCGGCTCGATCCTCTGGACCGGGCTCGCTCCATTCCCGGGCCCGGTCTGTTGGGCCGGCCCGGTAGGCCGGCCCGTCACCCGGCCGGCTGAGGCTGGGCCGGCTGAGGCTGAGGCTGGGGTGCCCGGTGCTCGGGTTCCTGGTGCCGGCCCCGGGGGCGCTGGCGCCAGGCGTTGCGCGCCATGGCACCCCCCACCTCCACCAGCAGCCCTGATCCGGCGCCACGGTGGGCGTCTGCCAGCACGTCGTCGAGCGCGGCGACGAACCGCTCGATCTCGGCGTCGCCGATGATCAGCGGAGGGAGCAGCTTGACGATGTTCACGTTGTCCGCTGCGACCTGGGTGAGGATGCCGTGACGCTGGAAGAGCGGCACCACGATCATCTGGGAGAAGAGGCCTTTGCGGGCCTTCTCCATCACGGCGAACCGAGCGCGTCCGGCCCGAGCCGGCGGGGGGCCGAACTCGAGCCCGATCATCAGTCCCTTCCCGCGCACCTCGTGGAAGAGGTCGTAGCGCTCGACCAGGGGGGCGAGCGCCTCCATGAAACGATCGCCCAGGCGGGCTGCCCGCTCCACCAGGTGCTCGTCGTCGAGGACGTGGAGCGTGGACAGGCCCGCCACCATCGCCAGCTCGTTCTGGGCGAACGTCGAGGAGTGGACGACGGCCCGGTCCATGGAGCTGTAGACGGCGTCGAAGACGGCCGTGGTCGTGAGCACGGCACCGACAGGGATGTAGCCGCCCGAGAGCGCCTTGGACACAGTGATGATGTCCGGAGCGACACCCCAGTGCTCGTGGCAGAAGAACCGCCCGGTCCGGCCGAGACCCGTCTGGACCTCGTCGATCACCAGCATCGTGCCGTGACGAGTGCACGACGATCGGGCGGCGGCGAGGTAGCCGTCGGGGGCGATGTAGACACCCTTCCCCTGGATGGGCTCGATGACCACGGCGGCGACGTCGCCACGGGACAGCTCCCGCTCCAGGGCCTCGGCATCGCCGAAGGGGACCCGTGTGCTTCCCGGGAGGAGTGATCCGAAGCCTTTCCGGAACTCGTCGCCACCGTTCAGCGCCAGCGCCCCGGTCGTCAGACCGTGGAAGGCATGGTCGCAGAAGACGATCCGGTCCCGGCCGGTGGCGCACCGGGAGAACTTGATGGCGGTCTCGATCGACTCGGCCCCCGAGTTCGTGAAGAACACCCGCTCGATCCCCGGATGTGCCTTGCTGGTGAGGGCTTCGGCCAGGAGACCGGACAGCAGCCCGCAGTCGAGCTGGACCAGGTTTGGCAGATCGGCGTCGATGGCCTGGTGCAGCGCCTCCTTCACCACGGGGTGGTTCCGGCCCAGCGCGAACACCCCGAAGCCAGAGAGGAAGTCGAGCACGCGCGCTCCGTTGGCGTCGATCAGCTCCGCCCCCTCGCTCCTGACGTAGGTGCGATCGAAGCCCAGGGTCGCGAGCACCCGGACGAGTTGGGGGTTCATGGAACGGGAGTGCAGCTCGAACTGCGTCCCCCGGTTGTCGGTCATCAGCGAGGCGAGGTCGAAAGCCACGGTCACCCTCCGGTCCGGTGGTCGGCGCCGACACGATCGACGTGCCGACCCGTGACCCGCAGTGTACAAGCGGACTCCTGGTCTCCAGCGGTGCATGCCCGTCTGCTCTGGAGCGCCCCCGGCCCCCGCCGTTCGGACCGGTGTTGCCGCTGGTCGCTCTCCGGTGCCTCCCACCGATCTGCCACGGACCGGGTAAACCTGTTTTCGAAAATACATTGATCTTTAGTCAACATTGATAACAATCAAGATGAAATGAAAAATTGTTAGCGGCCAGCCCCGCCTCCATCTGCCCCCCTCTCCCGCGGATGCACCAGGGCACCAGGGCACCAGGGCACCGGTGTACCTCTCTCGTGACGGGAGGGGTCTGCTCATCGGGGCCGCAACCCGTCGAGGACGAGGTGGACGATGAACCGGGCGACGACCCCGGCGTCGAGACCGTCGTCGATGGTGAGCCGACGGTGGGCCAGTTGCCCGATGAGGGCGGTGATGCTGAACGCGGCGACGCGCGCCGGTGCATCGACGAGCATGCCTCGATCGTGGGCCGCGATCAAGAACGTCTCGATGTCGTCGACGTAGGACTCATGGATCCGGAAGAGGTGGTCTTCGAACTTCCCACCGAGGGAGTACGAGTCGCGGAAGATCAGCCGAACCGCGTCCCGGTCGGCTTCGAAGAACCTGAACGTGGCCTCCACCGCGCTGGTGAGCTGGTGTTCCGGGTCGTCCCGGCGCGCCGCCACGACTGCCGTCGTGATCGAGGCGCGCAGCTCTCCGTCCTCCATGTCCATGAGGGCGTGGAAGAGCGCATCCTTCGAGCCGAAGTACCAATAGACGGCTCCATAGGAGAGGCCGGCTGCTCGGGCGACCGCCGACATGGTGGCGGCCTGGAAGCCGTGCTCGGCAAAGACCTGCTTGGCAGCGCGGAGGACCTGGACCCGCCGGGCGGCCTTCTGTTCGTCGCCGATGGCTCGGATGCGCCGGTCGCGCACCGGCTGCGCCGCCGTCATCCTCGACCCCTCCCCTGCGCCCGTGGCCACGTCTTGCCCCTCCTGGTCGATCTTCCTAGAATAGACCGATTGGTCAATCAGTGGCGAGGAGCTCTATGGCACGAGGAGCGCAGGAACGAGCCGGGTCCCGCAGTGACGACCCGGAACCCCGTCTCGCCACACCCCATCTCCTGGCGCCACCGGCGCCACCGGCACCGCCAGCGGTCGGTCCGCAGCGGAAGGACGCTGGCGCGTCGCAGGCGTTCGATCCCACCGATCACGCGTTCGTCGTCGATCCGTACCCGCGGTACCGGGAGCTCCAAGAGTCGCCGGTGCTCCACCAGGATGCGGAGGGGCTCTGGGTGCTGACCCGCTACGCCGACGTACAGGCGGCAGTGCGCGACCCCCGGCTGTCCAGTGACCCCGCTCACGGCGACGGTCCGCGCGCCGAACGACGCGGCCGCCGGGTCCCCCTCTTCTCCGAGGGGAACGCCCGGACGATGCTCACCTCTGACCCGCCCGACCACACGCGCCTCCGCCGGCTGGCCAACCGGGCGTTCACGCCGCGAGCCGTGGAGCGGCTCCGGCCCTGGGTGGGGGAGATGGTGACGGCGCTCCTCGACGACGCGGTCGAGCGCGGGGATGGCGCCGTCGAGCTGATGGGCGACCTGGCCGAGCCATTGCCGGTGCTCGTCATCTGTGAGCTCCTTGGCGTGCCGCCGGCGGACCAGGGCCGGTTCAAGCCGTGGTCCTCGGCGATCGCCCGGTTGGTCGACCCCGATCCCGACCCCGCCATCCTTACCGAGGCGGCGCCGGCGGTGGAGGGCTTCGTCAGCTACTTCAGCGAGCTGATCCAGGAGCGCAAGAAGGAGCCGAGGGACGACCTGCTGAGCGGGCTGGTGCACGCCCAGGTCGACAGCGACAGCGACAGCGACAGCCTCTCCGTCCCGGAGCTGTTCGCCATGGTGATCCTCCTCTTCGTCGCCGGTCACGAGACGACCACGAACCTCATCGGGAACGGGACGCTGGCCCTGTTGAGGCACCGTAGGCAGTTCGAGCGCCTGGCGCACGATCCGGGTCTGGCCGTCCGGGCGACCGAGGAGCTGCTCCGCTACGACCCGCCGGTGCAGGTCACGGCCCGCACCGCCACCGAGGACATGGACCTGCGGGGGATCCCCCTGCAGAAGGGCGAAGGTGTCGTGTGCGGCCTGGCGGCGGCCAACCGGGATCCGAGCTACGTCGACCAGCCGGACCGGCTGGTCATCGATCGCGGGGAGGCGACCCACCTCTCGTTCTCCAACGGCATCCACCACTGCCTCGGGGCGCCGCTGGCCCGGCTGGAGGGCCAGGTCGTCTTCGCCGCTCTGGCTCGCCGCTTCCCGTCCCTGGAGCTGGCCGCGACCAGCCTTGCATACCGGGACCACTTCGTCCTGCGGGGGCTGACCGGGCTGCCGCTTGCCATCGGTCAGGGCTGACCGGGCGCTCGCTACCCGGGTCATCGGCAACCCACGCCGTCAGAAACCCGCACCGACAAGGGAAAGGACACATCATGGAGCTGGGAGAGGGGCAGACCGCCGTCGTCACCGGGGCGGCGAGTGGCATCGGGTTGGCACTCGCCCGGGAGCTGGTGGCATCGGGGCTCCAGGTGGTTCTGGCCGACGTGGAAGAGGCGCCGCTCCAGGCGGCGGTGGCAGAGCTGGCGGCCGGCGGTGCATCCGTCGTCGGCGTGCCCACGGACGTCTCGGACGGGGCGCAGGTCGACGCCTTGGCGCAACGGGTTGCCGACAGCTTCGGGCCGGTCCACCTGCTGTGCAACAACGCCGGCGTCGGCGGGGGAGGCCTCATCGCCGAGCTGGGTGAGGCAGACTGGTCGTGGGTCCTCGGGGTCAACCTCTGGGGAGTGATCCATGGGCTCCGCGCCTTCCTCCCGGGGATGCTCGGACACGGTCAGCCCGCTCACGTGGTGAACACCGCCTCGGTGCTCGGGCTCATCACCGCTCCGTTCACCGGCCCGTATGCCGCCTCGAAGTTCGCGGTGGAAGCGATCAGCGAGACGCTCTACCACGAGCTGGCGATGAACGAATCGCCGATCGGTGTATCGGTGCTCTGTCCCGGATGGGTCCGCACCCGGATCGCGGAGTCGGACCGGAACCGTCCGGCCGGGATGGCGCCGCGGTCAGGCCCCCGGCGCGCAGGGCTGGCAGACGTCGTGGCGAACGGCATGGCACCGGATCTGGTTGCCCGCGCCGCGCTGGAGGCGGTGCGGGAGGGCCGCTTCTACGTCCTGACGCATCCGGAGATCACCGCCAACGTCCAGGCCAGGATGGAGGCGA
>DAHXOA010000113.1 GCA_027365145.1 Acidimicrobiaceae bacterium
TGTAAGTTTGTGTTTATCCACATCTATATACCCAACATCATCGGCAAGTCCTGATTTGGTTATAACTTCCTGTCCTTTGTGTGGAGGGACAAGGACCAGCAAATCATATGGTAATGCCGCCAGTCGTCGGCCATCGCCACCAGCATCTTGCGCACGGTGGCCGCCTGCTGTGCCTCCTTCGAATCGAACTGGAGCCGGTCGAGCTTCGTCACTCCATCGACGATCCGGGCCACCGCCGTCCCGAAGGATGCCTCGACGGCGTCGATCGTGACGCCGGTGTCCTCGACGGCGTCGTGCAGGAGGGCGGCCGCCACCGACTGGGCGTCCAGGCCCAGTTCGGCGACGACCTTTGCCACGGCGATGGGGTGGGTCACGTACGCCTCGCCCGACCGGCGGCGCTGTCCCTCGTGGGCGGTGGTGGCCAGCTCGGCCGCCGCCACGATCATCGGCGTGTCGGCAACCTCGTGCCGGCGGAGGAACGCGTCGAGCACGACCGCCACCAGGGCCGCCTCGTGCTCCGGGAGCGTCGAGCTGGCCACCAGCGCGGCCCCGCCGACCAGAGCGGGGCCGCCCGCGCTCGCCCCCTCGTCCGGGACATGCGCGACCAGAGCCATCCCTCTACGGTACCTCCCGAAGCCGGTCCCCGGCGCCACGACCCGGGTCAGCGGCGCCGGCCCTTCGAGCCCTTCCCTTTCCCCTTTCGGGGACGCGGGGCGGGCCGGGATCCTGCCGCCCGGGCACCGTTCTGCGGCCGCCGGGACGCCGCGCCCGACAGGGGCGCGTCGGGATCGGGTACGCCGGCGCCGAGATCGTCTGCCGTTGGCCTGGCCTGTACCGCCACTCCGGCAGTGGTGCCGGCGACGGCACCCCCGGGACGGGCAGCTCCGGGACGGAGGGTACCGGCGGCGGCCTTCGCCCGCCCGCCAGCCACCCGGGTCGATCCACCTCCGGCGGCCGCTCCCGCCATGGCGGCCGCCGCTGCCGGCGTGAGGATCCCCATCCGGTCACCCCGGGTCTCCAGCCGCTGACGGATGGTCCGGTACCGCGGCTCACGCTCCTTCATGATGGCAAGGAGCGGTGAGGCGATGAAGATCGACGAGTAGGCCCCACTGGTGAGCCCGATGACGAGGGCCAGGCCGAAGTTTTCCAGCGTGGTGGCACCGAGCAGCAACGCCCCCACCACCAGCACGGAGAGGACGGGGACGATGGCCACCAACGAGGTGTTGATCGAGCGGGCCAGGGTCTGGTTCATCGACAGGTCGACGGTCTCGGAATAGGTGACCCGACCCGACGCGCCGAGGCCCTTCGCGTTCTCGCCTATTCGGTCGAAGACGACGACGGTGTCGTAGAGCGAGTAGCCGAGCACGGTCAGGACGGCGATGGCCGTGTCTGGGGTGACCTGGAAACCGGCCAGGGAGTACACGCCGACGGTGACGAGGAGGTCGTGGATCACGGCCACGAGGGCGGCGATGGCCATCTTGAACTCGAACCGGAACGAGATGTAGACGACGACGGCGATGAAGAAGATGATGAGGGCGAGGATGGCCTTGTCCGTCACCTCGCCGCCCCACGTCGGGCCCACGTCGTCGAAGGACACCTTGGTCGGCGAGACCCCGGCGGCGGCGGCCAGCGCGTCGGTCACCTTCGGCTCGACGGCGAGCCGGGCAGCCGTCGAGCGGTTGTTCAGGTCGGCCTGCACCTCGACGGTCTTCTGGTGGGTGAGCTGGTCGGTGAGGACGACCACCGTCGTCTCGCCGACGCCCAGACCGCGGACGACGGCGGTGGCCTTCGCCACCGTCAGCGTGTTCGTCTGCACCGACCAGGACTGGCCGCCCTTGAAGTCGATGCCCAGGTTGAGGCCCCGTGTCCCGAGCGACACGAGGCCGGCCAGGATGATGACCGACGAGAGGGCGAACCACCACTTCCGGTTGGCGAGGAACGAGAACGAGGTATTCCCGGCGTACAGGCGGGAGAAGGCACGGGGACCGTGGGCCGGCCGGCCGGCGCGGGACGAGCCGCCGCCCGGGCCGGCCTCGCCCTCCCGGTCGGAGCCGGCGACCGGTTCAGGCGCGGCGTCCACCCGGTCGGAACCGGACGGCGCAGCGCCGGACGGCTCCTCGTCGACCTCCGCGCCACCGCCATCCATCGTCACGTCTCCGCCTCCCCTGTCGTCCCTGTGGGCGCCGTCCCCGGCCCGGTCCCGCGACCGTTTCGCCGCGCTCACTTCGCGCCCTCGCTGGCCATGCCCAGACCCCGGGCCACACCCAGGTACCGGGCGCCCGTGGCCGCCGCGCTACGCCCGAGCAGGATGACGAACGGCCTGGTGAAGAAGTAGGTCACGAACACGTCCAGGACGGTGGAGAGCCCGAGAAAGAGGGCGAACCCCCGCACCGGACCGATCGAGACCAGGTAGAGGATGGCAGCACCGATGAACGACACGGCGTCGGCGGCGAGCACGGTCCGAAAGGCGCGGGCGAAGCCCTTGTCCACGCTGGACCGCACGGTGCGCCCTGCCCGGGCCTCGTCTTTCAACCGTTCGAAGTAGACGATGTAGGAGTCGACGGTGATCCCGACCGAGACGATCAGCCCGATGATCCCCGCCAGGTCGATGGTCGTGGAGAGCCCCTGGCCCATGAGAGAGATGATCGCCCACAGCAGGGAGCCGCTCACCACCAGGCCGGCTATCACCACGACGCCCAGCAGCCGGTAGTAGAAGATCATGTAGACCATCACGAGCAGGAGGCCGGCGGCGCCCGACAGGAGGCCGGCGTCGAGCGAGGACTTCCCCAGCGTCGGGGACACGGTCTGGACGTTGATCCGGTCGAGCCGTACCGGGAGGGCCCCGTAGTTGAGGTCGGTGGCGAGCGTTTTGGCCTGGGTCGCGGTGAAATTCCCGCTGATCTCGACGGTGTTGCCGAACGGCTGGAACGTGGAGGCCGACGGCAGGGTGATCGGGGCCGAGATCACCTTGCCGTCCAGGTCCACCCCGATGATGGCATGGAACTGGGCGGTCGCCAGGCTGTTCCACGCCGTCGCCCCCGGACCGGTGAGGTTGGCCACGACGTCCCACTGCCCGCTGTTCAACTGGGCCGAGGCGGACTTCACCGCCGTCCCGGTGACCGTGGAGGGTCCGAGCACGTAGCGCAGCGTGCCCCCGCCGCTGGAGGCGGACGACGGGAGGAGGACCGTGGCGTGCTGACGGTCTTTCGAGGGCGCCGTGGACGGGTAGTCGGCGAAGACGGCGTTGGCCGACAACGAGGCTTGTTCGACGGAGGCCAGGTTGCCGTTGGTGTTGGAGGCGGTGGGGGCGATGTTCGACGCCGTGAGCTGGGCGGTCGAGGAGCACGTCGGGAGCGGTGCGCTGGCCGGGATCGGCTTCGATCCCTTCTTCGGCGAGTAGGGCGGGACCACGCAGATGGCCGGGCGGAAGAAGAGCTGGGCCGTCTGACCCAGGGTGTTCAGGATCTGCTGGGTGTTCTTCACCCCGGGAATGGACACCGCGATCTGGTTCTTCCCCTGGGTGCCGACCGTGGCGCCACTCGCCCCCTCCGCGTCCACCCGGCTGTTCAGGATGTTCGCCACCGTCGACAGGTCGGACGAGGAGACCGGATGGGCGGTCTGGTAGACGACCGAGAGGCCACCGTCGAGGTCGAGGCCCAGCTTCGGCGACCACCCGGCGCCGAGCGTGGCGCCCAGACCCACCGCCGCCAGGGCGACCACGACGAACAGGCTGATCCAGAGTGGGCGCTTCTTCATCCCTTCATGTGGCCGGCCTGCCCGGGGTCGTCGGCCTCCTCCCCGTCGTCCTCGTCATCGACGTCGATCCCCCCGGTCTCGACGTCATCTTCGTCCTCATCTTCGTAGTCTTCGTAGTCAGCGGTGTCGTCGACCTCATCGTCGTCGCTGTCGTCCGCGTTACGAGGTGTGGCTCCGTTACGGCGGGCCCGGCCCCCGATGGCAGCGCCCCCGATGGCGTACCCGGCGGCGTGCCCGTCGTCATCACCGTCCACGTCGTCTTCGGCGTCCTCCGACGACCCGGTGGGCGCAGGGAACGGATCCGTGTCCAACCGGCGGATCACGTAGGACCGGAGCACCACGAACGACGCCCCCACGCTCGTCTCGAGGGTCACCCGGTCGCCGTCGATCTCGATGATGTGGCCGACCAGGCCACCGGCGGTCAGCACCTCCTGACCCACCTCGAACTGGCTGACCAGGGCCTGCTGCTTCTTCGCCCGCTGCCGCTGGGGCCGGATGGCGATCAGGTAGAACGCCACGGCGATGATCGCCAGCAGCAGGAACTCCGACGACGAGCTGGACGAGGTCTTCGCTTTGGTCGCCCCGAGGAGCGTCGGTAGGATCAGGGCAGGCAGGGTCATGGAACCTCGGAACGCATGGTGGGGGTGGGTACGGCGCACAGACACTAGCCCAGCCGGGGTCCAGATCCCCGCCACCTCTGGTGCGGGCCGCCGTCAGTCCCCCCACACCGAGCGCACCCCCCGCCGATAGCTGTCGAATCGACCCTCGGTGATGGCCCGCCCCGCCTCCCGGACCAGGTCGAGAATGTAGGTGAGGTTGTGGATGGAGAGGAGCCGCCAGGCGGTCGGTTCGTGCACGGCGAGCAGGTGGCGGAGGTAGCCGCGGCTGTAGCGGGCACACGTGGCGCACGGGCAGGCGGCGTCGAGCGGCCGGTCGTCGGTCCGGTAGACGGCGTTGCGGACGACGAGCCGGCCCTGCGCAGTGAGCACGCTGCCGTGGCGGGCCATTCGCGTGGGACCGACGCAGTCGAACTGGTCGACCCCCAGCCCGATCGCCTCCACCAGGCCGACGGGGTCACCGACCCCCATCAGGTACCGCGGCCGGTCCTCGGGCAGGAACGGCACCGTAGCGGCCACCGTCTCCAACATCACGTCCCGCGGCTCTCCCACGGACAGGCCGCCGATGGCATAGCCGTCGAACCCGATGGCCACCGTCCGCTCGGCACTCTCCTCTCGCAGGAGGGGATCCGTGCCTCCCTGGACGATCCCGAAGAGCGCCTGGCCCTCCGGACGGGACTCCATGGCGGCGTGACGGGTCGCCGCCCTCTGCGCCCAGGATGCCGTCCGGTCGACCGCCAGGCGGAGGGCGTCGTGCGAGGCCGGGAGCGTGGTGCACACGTCGAGGACCATCTGGATGTCGGCCCCGAGCAGCCCCTGGACCTCGACGGCGCGCTCCGGCGTCAGCCGCTCGGGCTGCCCGTCGTAGACCGAGACGAACGTCACCCCGTCGTCGTCGACCGACGGGCGGAGCGAGTGCACCTGGTAGCCCCCCGAGTCGGTCAGGGTGTGCCCATGCCACCCGGTGAAACGGTGGATCCCGCCGAGGGCGGCCACCACCTCGGCCCCGGGTCGCGCCATGAGGTGGTACGTGTTGGCCAGGACCAGCTCGGGCCCGAGGGTGTCGAGGTCGGCGGCGTCGAGCGCTTTTACCGCGCCCCGGGTGCCCACCGGCATGAACGCCGGGATCCGGTAGCCACCCCGGGCCGTCGTCACCGCACCGGCCCGGGCCGTCCCGGACCGGGCCGTGATGGCGACCTGAAGCGTCATGCCGGCCGCCGTTCGATCAGCATGGCGTCCCCAAACGAGAGGAACCGGTACCCGGATGCCAGCGCGTGGCGGTAGAGGTCCCGCCAGCCCGCGCCGTAGAACGCCTCGACGAGGAGGAGCAGGCTGGAGCGCGGCTGGTGGAAGTTGGTCAGGAGGACGTCTACCACCCGGAACGGGTAGTCCCCGTGGATGAACAGGTCGGTCCGGCCCGAGCGGGCGCCCGTGGCCGCCGCCGACTCCAGGGCACGCACCACGGTGGTGCCCACGGCCACCACCCGCCTGGCGGCGGCACACGCCTCCATCGTCTCGGCAGGGACGCGGTAGCGCTCCTCGTGCATGACGTGGTCCTCCGGACGCGCCGCCGTCACGGGCCGGAACGTCCCGATCCCGATCGACAGGTCGACGGTGGCGATGCCCACCCCGCGTTGCCGGCAGGCGTCGAGCACCGCCGTCGTGAGGTGGAGCCCGGCGGTGGGCGCGGCCACCGACGAGCGGCTGAGCGGGGTATCGGCGGCGAACACCGTCTGGTAGCGGTCTCCGTCGGCGAGCTCCCGGTGAATGTAGGGCGGGAGTGGCACGGACCCGGCTCGTTCCACCACGTCGGGATCGACCAGCCGGACCAGGCGCCGGCCGTCGTAGTGGTCCCCGATCGGTGCACCGACCTCGACGACCGGCCGGGCCGGATCTTCGGGCACACCCAGCCGAGTCCCGGGCGGCAGCCGGCGCCCGGGTCGAACGAGGGCCTCCCACATGACAGGCACGGCCCCGGGGGCCGAGGATCCCGGATCCCCACGACCCGGATCCCCACGACCGGGATCCCCGGCGTCCGGGTGGAACCCGGGCTCGAGGAGGAGCACCTCGGCTGCGCCACCGGTCACCTTGGCAAGGACGAGGCGCGCCGCCATAACCCGGGTCTCGTTCACCACCAGGACGTCTCCCTCCGAGCAGAACCGGGGGAGGTCGCCGACCGTGGCGTCCAGAGCGGCCGGTCCCCCGGCGACACCGGCCGAGACCAGCAGACGGGCACGGCTCCGCGGCTCGACCGGCTCCTGGGCGATCGACCCGTCGGGGAGACCGTAGTCGTAGGCGTCCATGGCCGACACCGGCCGGCCCTCTGTCGACCCCTCCGGGGATAGGGCAGCGGGAACGGACGCGGGCACGGGCACCATGGTGGCAGACCGGCCCGCGTACCCCGGTCGGCGGCCGGGATCGACGGTCAGGGGAGCGTCCCGTCCGCCGGAGGCAGCCCCAGGTGGTGGTAGGCCCGCGACGAGGCGACCCGGCCCCGGGGCGTCCGGCGGAGGAGCCCCTGTTGGAGCAGATAGGGCTCGTAGGCGTCCTCGATGGTGTCGGGCTCCTCGCCGATGCACTGGGCCAGCGTGGTGAGCCCGACCGGATGGCCGGCGAAGCGCCGGCACAGGGCGTCGAGGATGGCCCGGTCGACCTTGTCCAGTCCGAGCTCGTCCACCCCGAACACGTCGAGCCCCGCCACGGCCGTCTCCCCGGTGATCCGCCCCTCTGCCCGCACCTCGACGTAGTCCCGCACCCGGCGCAGCAGCCGGTTGGCGATCCTCGGGGTGCCGCGCGACCGCTCGGCGATCCGCCGAGCTCCTTCCGCATCGATGGGCACCCCGAGGATCCCGGCCGAGCGTTCCACGATCTCGTGGAGGTCGTCGACCCCGTAGAGGTCGAGACGGCCCACGAAGCCGAAGCGGTCCCGCAGCGGACCGGTCACGAGCCCGGTCCGGGTGGTGGCGCCGACCAGCGTGAAACGGGGGAGGTCGAGCCGGATGCTCCGGGCCGTCGGGCCCTTCCCGATCAGGATGTCCAGCTTGAAGTCCTCCATCGCCGGGTAGAGCACCTCTTCGACCGCCCGGTGCAGCCGGTGGATCTCGTCGATGAACAGCACGTCGCCCTCGTGGAGATCGGTGAGGAGCGCCGCCAGGTCACCGGTGCGCACGAGCACCGGTCCCGACGTGATCCGGAGGCCGACGCCCATCTCTGTGGCCACGATGCCGGCCAGCGAGGTCTTCCCGAGGCCAGGTGGTCCGGCAAAGAGCATGTGGTCGACCGGCTGCCGGCGGCGGCGCGCCGCATCCAGGACGATCTGGAGATGCTCGGTCAGCTGGCCCTGGCCCACGAACTCCTGGAGCGCCCGGGGTCGGAGGCTGACCTCCTCTCCCTCCTCTCCCACCGACGCGGCCGGGTCGACCTCGCGAACCGGTGGCTGGCTCCCGGGCTGGTCCGTGCCGAGGACCTCCCGCCTCGCTCCCGGGGTCACGACACCCGGGCCATCTGCCGGAGTGCAGCGCGAAGCAGGTCTTCGACGGTGCCCTCCCCGGGGAGGCTCTCGACGACGGCCCGGACCTCCTCGGCCCCGTAGCCGAGCTCGCCCAGAGCGGCCCGTACCTCGGCATGGACGCTCCGGCCCGTGCCACCTACCGCGCCGACCACGGATGGACCCCCGCCGAGGCTCGGGACGTCGAGACGGGTCTTCAGCTCCAGGGCCAGTCGCGCCGCCGTCTTCTTCCCGACACCGGGGACGGTGCAGAGCGTGCCGACGTCGTCTTCGAGGACGGCAGCCGCCAGCGCGGCCGGGGAGAGCGACGAGAGGATGGCGAGGGCCAGGGACGGCCCGACCCCGTGGGCGCCGAGCAGCGCCTCGAAACACTGACGCTCGCCGGCGTCGAGGAAGCCGAAGAGGACGATGGCGTCCTCGCGCACGTGCGTGTGCACGTAGAGAAGGACCTCGCCGGCACCAGGATCGAGGGCGGCGAAGGCTCCAGCAGGGACCGACACCCGGTAGCCCACCCCGTGGACCTCGATCACCACCTCGCCGACGGCCGGCCGGTCCACGACGACGCCCCGGAGCGACCCGATCACGGCCGGCGCTCCGAAGCGGCCGCCACCGCACGGGCAAAGGGCCGGCTAGTGAGGTGGCAGACCGCCAGGGCCAGGGCGTCGGCGACGTCCGGGGGACGCGGGGGCGCCTCCAGACGGAGAACCGAGGCCACCATCCGCTGGACCTGGTCCTTCGTGGCGCTCCCGTACCCGACGAGCGACTGCTTCACCTCGTTCGCCGTGTACTGGGCCACCTCGCACCCCGACTCCCCGGCCGCCACCAGGGCCACGCCGGCAGCCTGGCCGGTTGCCATCGCCGTCCTGGCGTTCACCTGGAAGAACACCCGTTCGACCACGACGGCTCCCGGACGGTACTCGGCGACGAGCTCCCGGAGCTCAGTTGCCAACACGGTGAGCCGCTCGGGCAGCGGCATCGATGGCTCCGTGGAGACGACCCCACCGGCCACGGCTGTCATCTGGGATCCGTCCCCGGCGACCACGCCGTAGCCGCAGCGAGACAACCCGGGATCGATCCCCATCACGAACATGCGTTCGACCCTACCCGACGGTCGCGGACGGCAGGTGGATGGCACCACACGCCCGCCGCAGGACCACCCGACCGCCGCCGGACCACCCGGTCACCCGTCGTAGGCGGACATGACATCGTCAGGGATGTCGAAGTTGGCGTAGACGCTCTGGACATCGTCGTGCTCGTCGAGCGCGTCGATCAGCCGGAGCACCCGCTTGGCACCGGTTTCGTCGCCCACCTCGACTGTCGATGTGGGCACCATGGTGAGCTCGGACGACTGGGGCTGCATGCCCCCGGCCTCCAAGGCGGTGCGCACGACGGCGAGGTCACCCGGAGCGCACGTCACCACCAACCGCTCGTCTTCGACGGCGAGGTCCTCCGCCCCGGCCTCCATCGCCACTTCGATGACCTCGTCCTCGGTATGGTCCGTCGGGAGCACGATCACGCCCTTGCGTTCGAACTGCCAGCTCACCGCCCCGGGTTCGGCCATCGACCCGCCGTTCTTGTTGAACAGGTTGCGAATCTCCGCTCCCGTCCGGTTGCGATTGTCCGACAGGCACTCGACGATGACCGCCACTCCCTCGGGTGCGTAGCCCTCGTAGGTGATCGCCTCGTAGCGGACCCCTTCGAGGTCGCCCGATCCCCGCTTGATCGCCCGTTCGATCGTATCGATCGGCACCGAGGCATCGCGCGCCTTGGCGTACATGGTCCGCAGGGTGGCGTTGGCCGACATGTCGCTCCCACCCTCCCGGGCGGCCACCTCCACCTGCCGGATGATCTTGGCGAACACCTTCGCCCTGGCCTGATCCTGGGCTCCCTTCCGGTACTTCGTGGTGGCCCACTTCGAATGTCCCGACATCTACGAACGCCTCTCCCCTGCTCGTTCCTTCACCATCTCCACGAACCGCCGGTGCAGTCGCCGATCGGCGGTGAGCTCCGGGTGGAACGCCGTCACCAGCACCGACCTCTGCCGGGCAGCCACCACCACTCCGACTGATGCACCCACCGGGGCAGACCCTCCGCCTCCAGTCGACCGCTCCCCCACGGATAACCGGGCGATCACCTGGACCCCCTTCCCCACCGACTCGACCACCGGGGCACGGATGAACACGGCGTGGAGCGGCACGCCGGCACGCTCGTCCGTGCCGACGGCACCGGCGCCGGCGGTGGACCCAGTTCCTCCTCCTCCCCCCGTGCCACCCAGCCCGGCCACGTCGAGGTCACACTCGAAGGACGCTCGCTGTCGCCCGTAGCCGTTGCGCCGCACGGTGAGGTCGATCACCCCGAACCGGCGCTGGTCGCTGCGCCCGTCCAGGACCTCCGACGCCAGCAGGATCATCCCGGCGCACGTCCCGAACGCCGGCAGGCCCGCAGCCAGCGCGGCGTCGAGCGGATCGAACAACCCGGAGGAGTCCAGAAGCATCGACACCGTGGTCGACTCCCCCCCGGGAAGCACGATCCCGTCGACGCCCGCCAGGTCGTCGGGACGCCGAACCAGCACCACGTCCTCCCCGAGATCGGAGAAGGCCGCCGCGTGCTCGCGCACGTCGCCCTGGAGGGCGAGCACGCCGATCGTCACCGCCGCCGACGGCCTCCCGCCGTCACCCGCCTACCAGCCACGGTCGGCCAGGTGGACGCCGATCGCCTGGATCTCCTGGCCGGGCATGGCCGCGCCGAGCCCAGTCGACACCTTCGCCACCAGATCGGCATCGGCGTAGTGCGCCGTCGCCTCGACGACGGCGCGCGCCATCTTGGCCGGATCGGCGCTCTTGAAGATGCCAGAACCGACGAACACGGCCTCGGCGCCGAGCTGCATGACGAGCGAGGCGTCGGCCGGGGTGGCGATGCCGCCGGCACAGAACAGGGGGACCGGGAGCCGGCCCGTGGCCGCGATCTCCTGGACGAGCCCGATCGGGGCCGAGAGCTGCTTCGCCCAGCCGAACAGCTCGGCCGAGTCGGCCTGGGTGATCTTCCGGATGTCGCCGAGGATCGCCCGGAGGTGCCGGACCGCCTCGACGATGTTCCCCGTGCCCGCCTCACCCTTCGAGCGGATCATCGCCGCACCTTCGGAGATCCGGCGGAGCGCCTCACCCAGGTTGGTGGCACCGCACACGAAGGGGATCTCGAAGGGCCATTTGTCGATGTGATGCGACTCGTCGGCCGGGGTGAGCACCTCACTCTCGTCGATGTAGTCGACACCCAGGGAGGCGAGCACCTGGGCCTCGGCGAAGTGCCCGATCCGGGCCTTGGCCATCACCGGCACGGTGACGGCCGCCTGGATCCCTTCGATCAACGCCGGATCGCTCATGCGGGCCACGCCCCCGTCCCGCCGGATGTCGGCAGGGACACGCTCGAGCGCCATCACGGCAACCGCACCGGCGTCCTCGGCCACCTTCGCCTGGACGGCATCGACCACGTCCATGATCACCCCGCCCCGCAGCATCTCCGCCAACCCACGCTTGACGGTGAACGTCCCCGTGGGACGGGCCGGATCTGGACGGGAGGCGGGGCTCTGCGGATCGCTCATGGGACCGATTGTACCCGCGGCGCCCCCTGCCCGGGCTGGTGCACCAGCCACCGGTCGACGGCTGGTGGCTGGTGGCTGGTGCGTCCTGACACCCGGCGGCGAGACTACGAGGCTTGGAGCACCGCTTCGGCTTCGATCTCGATCGTGACCCGCTTGGCCACGACCAACCCGCCGGCCTCCATGACCGCACCGAAGGAGACGCCGAAGTCGTCACGGTCGATGGTCGTGGTGGCGCTGAATCCCACCCGGTGGTTGCCGTAGGGGTCCTGGACGACACCCTCGAGGCTGGTATCGAGCGTGACGGGGCGGGTGACGCCACGGATGGTCAGATCCCCGGTCACCTTCCACGTCCCTTTCCCGTCCGGTGCCACTGCCGTCGAGACGAAGGTGATGGTCGGGTAGGTCGCCACGTCGAGGAAGTCGGCCGTGCGCACGTGGTTGTCCCGGGTCTCGTCGCGGGTGTCGATGGTGGCGGCATCGATCGTCACCGACACTGACGACTGGAGCGGATCCTCGGCGACCACGAGGGTGCCCTCCACGCCGCTGAACCGTCCCCGGACCTTCGAGACGGCCATGTGGCGGACCGTGAATCCTGCGTACGTGTGGGCGGCGTCGATGGCGTAGGTCCCTACCGCCGGGAGCTCCACGCCGTCGACGTTCCGGCTCTGGACTGGTGCGGCGTCACTCATGATCTACCTCCTGGGCCGTCCCCGTCGTCGGGGTACGAGCATCGTTCTTTGCTTGCGCAATCACCTTACCGGATATTACTTGCTCACGCAATTATCTGTCATGGCCGGGTAGACTGGTGCCGTGGAGCTCTCCCTGGACGGTGGTGACGAGCAGTTGACCATGGTCGGGCTGCTCTTCGAGTGCGCATCCGGGCTGCGTCGGGTCTTCGGCGAGCAGCTCGACCGCGACCCCGCCCTATCCGGCCAGGCTTTCGACGTCCTCATCCGCCTGGCCCGGACGCCGGAGGAGCGCCTCAGGATGACCGAGCTGGCCGTCTGGACATCGCTGTCACCGAGCGGGCTCACCCGGGCGGTCGACCGGCTCGTGGACGCCGGCCTCGTCGAACGCGAAACCTGCCCTGAGGACCGCCGAGGAGCGTTCGCCGTGCTCTCCGACGCCGGACGGTCGCTCATGGCAGAGGCCGTGCCACGCCACGCCGACCACGTGCGCTCCGTCGTCGGTCAGGTGCTCACCCCCGCCGAGCAGGCGGAGCTCCAGATCCTCTTGCGCAAGGTCCGGGACTACCTCCGCGGCGCCTCCCCTGACGCCTCCCCTGACGACTCCCCTGACGACTCCCCTGACGACTCCGCTGACGGCCTCCCCGGACCGTGCGCCGAGGCCAGCACCATCCTGTCGTGTCCGGGAGAGGACCCGGCCCCGTGAGACCGTCTCGGCCGGCGAGGGCCCGAATGGCGCTCGCCCTCTGAGACGCGACCCGGACCGTGCCTCCCGGGCGTCACCACTCGGCGAGGGCCGCCGCCCGAACCTCGGTGGCGTCGAGATTCCCTTCAAGCCCGGACATGCCCCGTATCCCCACCATCGGGTCGATCCACAGCCACCGGGTCGCGGCCGCCATCCGTCCCGGG
>DAHXOA010000119.1 GCA_027365145.1 Acidimicrobiaceae bacterium
AGGAGCCACCAGACCGCAGCCCCCACAAGAAGGACCCCCGCGACCACACCGACGCCGATCCCGGAAGCCGGGGTCACCCGGACCGCGTTCGGCACCGACGTCGTGATGGCCACCTGCCCGGCGCCGGCACTCGACTTCAGGGGGCCCACCGCGACGTAGGTGACCAGGTACTGGGCGATGAAGCTGAACATCAGGGTGCCGATGACCTCGTTCACGTTGAAGTAGACACGCAACAACCCGGGGATGATCGACCAGACCATGCCCGCCAGCGCTCCGGCCAGGATGGCCAGGACGGCCGCGACCGGTCCCCCGAGCGAGGTCGGCAGGGCGAGGCCGACGTAGAGCGCCACGATCCCGCCGGCGTAGAACTGCCCCTGCGCTCCGGCGTTGAAGAAGCCGCCCCGGAAGCTGACCACCACCCCGATGGCGATGAACGCCAGCGGGATGGCGTAGCGGAGCGAGAGCGCCAGCGAGCCGGACCCGGTGATGGCACCGGTGACCACGCCGCTCGCCGTGCCGGAGGCAGAGAACCCGCCGGCCTGGAACGTGATGGCGGCCAGGGCCAGGCCCACCAGCAGCGCGACGCCACTCCGCCCGACATTCCCGAGGCCGTTGCGCCAGCTCACGATGCCACCCCCACCACCATGGCGTGACCGAGCATCTCCCGGTCGTAGGGGGGGCGGAGCTCCTCGACGCGCTCCCCGTCCAGGATCACCACGATCCGGTCCGAGAGCGCGAACAGCTCGTCGAGGTCCGACGAGACCAGGAGCACGCCCACACCCTGACCACGCGCTCGGCGCAGCGCGTCCCATACGAGCTCCGTCCCCCCGAGATCGAGACCCTGGGTCGGGTGCTCGGCCACGATGAGCCGGGCGTCGGCGTCGACCTCCCTGGCGAGGACCACGCGCTGGAGGTTGCCGCCCGAGAGCTCCCGCATCGCCTGGTCGCTGCCGGCGTAGCGCACCTGCCAACGCTGGAGCCGCTCTTCGCCCCGCTTTCTCAGCTTGCGTTCGGACAGGAAGCCGCGACGCACCGAGTCGGCAACGCCGTAGCCCGACGAGACCGGTGCGGCCATGGCGTTCACCCACAGGGAGCTGGACAACGACACCGCCCTCGACTGGCGGTCGGCGGGGATGTACCGCATGCCGAGCCGACGTCGGGCAGCGATGCGGAGCCCGGAGGCCTGCTTGCCGCTGATCTCCACCCGGCCCTCCCGCGGCGCCAACATGCCGACCACGACGTCGACGAGCGCCTGCTGCCCGTTGCCCTCCACGCCGGCGATCCCGACGATCTCACCCGGGAGGACGTCGGCGGAGAACGAGCGCAGACCCCGACGGCCCTCGACAGAGTCGATCGAGACGTCCACCACCCGCAAGACGGCACCCCCCGGAGTAGCGCTCCCACGGCTGCCGGTCCGGCCGCTGGCGCCTACCGGCTTCGCGCCGCCGGTCCGGCCGCTGCCACCTGCCGGCTTCGCGCCGCCGGTCGGCTGGTAGGTGTCGTCAGGACCTACGGACGCATGGACACCGTTGCCGGCGGCGTCGACGTCCGGTCCTCCGGTCCCCGGCACGCTGACGCCGGACAGGCCCTCGGGGGCATCAGCGAGGCCCAACGCCACCGCCGAGGCGCCGGTCACCGTCTGCGCCGTCGAGGCGCCGATGATGAGGCGGGCGATCTCCGCATCGTCGATGGTCTCCATGGGTGTCGGGGGGAGCACCACCTTCCCCCCGGCCAGCACGGCCACGGTCTCCGCCAGCTCGCGCACCTGGCGGAGCTTGTGCATGACGACCAGGAACGTGATGCCCTGGGCAGCGAGGGCCCGAAGGCGGTCGAACAGCCCGGGGATAGCCTCGGGGGGGAGGACGGCCGTGGGCTCGTCGAGCACGATCACCCGGCTCCCGCTGGACAGCGCCCTCGTGATCTCCACGGCCTGCTGCTGCTCGGGGGCGAGATCGCGGATGAGCGCCTTCGGGGAGACGGTGAAGCCGAGCTCCTCCAACTGGTCGGCCCAGCGCCGCTCCATCCCACCCCGGCGGAACAACCCGCCGCGCGCCGTTACCGGCCGGAAGAGCTGGAGCGCCTCGGCCACGGTGAACTGGGGCGGGAGTGCGAAGGTCTGGTGCACCAGCTCGACGCCGTCGCGCCGGCGACCCTGGGCCGTCGCCGGGTAAGCCGTGCCCTCGACGATCACCTCTCCCCGGTCGGCCCGGGTCAGGCCGGCGAGCACCCGGCACAGCGTCGTCTTCCCGGCCCCGTTCTGGCCGGCCACGGCGTGGATCGCTCCCGCTCCCTCCCACGACAGGCTCACCCCGTCCAGGGCGACCGTCGCGCCGAAATCGACACGGACGTCGTTGCACCCGAGCACGATCACCGGACGAGGCCCTCACGGCGACCTGGACGGGGCGACAGGCTCACGACTCCCACACAGCACGATAGGAGTGCCAACCCGCGACGCGGCGACTGGACCGGACGTCGATCGGGTGCCGACCGCGGTCCCACGACCTGGCGTCGCCCGCAGACGGCGCCAGGTCGATGTCGCGGGGACGGTGGGGGCGATCAGGGAATGGCACTCGTGTTCACCGGAATGTTCAGGGTGCCTGCTGTGTACGCCGCCTGGGCGGCCTGCATCTTCTTCAGGCCAGCCGTGAACCGCGTACCCACCGCCGCCGGCGCCGACGTGGCGAACACCGGGCTCGGCGTGTAGCCCGTGACCTTGTCCTTCAGGCCCTGCTCGATGGCCTGTCCAGCCAACGACCACGTGGGCTGCATCGCCGACTTCAGCTGGAGGGCCAGGGAGGTTCCGAACTGGAGGATGGCCGATCCCAAGATGAGGCTGGTAGCCTGCTTGTAGGCGGTGGGGTCGGAGTCGTAGCTCATGTAGAGCTTGTGCGCCTCTGCCGACTTGAGCACCCCGAGGTCGGTGGCCGAGGCGTCCGTCTGGATCACGTCGACACCCGAGCCGTACATGCTGTCGGCCACCTGCTGGCCACCGTTCGGGTCCGTGTAGGAGCCCACGAACGCACCCGACACGGAGATCGACGGGTTGACCGACTTCGCACCGGCAGCAAGGGCCCAGTAGTCCTCATTTATCGCAGGATTCGCCGCGCCACCGATGTACCCGATCTTCTCCGTGGTCGTGATGTGGGCGGCAAGGATGCCGGCGAAGTACATGCCCTCGTAGAACTTGTATCCGACGGTCACGACGTTGGGGATCGCCGGGGTGAACGCGGTGCCGTAGATCCAGATGAACCGCGTCTTCGGGTGGGCCTTCGCCGCTGCTTCGACCGGCGGTCCCATCTCCGGGAAGCACGTGGCGACCACGTCGTAGGACTCAGCCAGGAGATCCAGGGTCGAGGTGTAGTTCGAGGGGTCGCTCACGAAGACGTAACGCGTCTTGGCACCGTAGGTCTTCCCGGCGGCGTCCATGGCCGCGATCATGTCGAGCACGGGAGGATCGCCGCCGGAGCTCTGCGGGCTGAGCAAGGCGATCGACGACGGCGCCGATGACGACTTCGACTTCGTGGTGGTCGACTTCGTGCTGGAACTGCAGGCGGCAAGCAGCTCGGGGAACAGCGCCGGGGCGGCGACGCCGGCGACGGTCACGAGGCCGGCCTTCCGGAGGAACGATCGCCTGGACTCTGTCGATGGGGCTACTTCGAAGGAACCCTCGGTCATGGGATGACTACCTCTCTATGAGTACCTGAATTGATAGTGGAACAAATCTGTAACGTGTTGTCAAGATTTTGGATACCATATTGTCGATTGTTCATCGGCCGTTCATCCTACAAACATCCGTGATATTTCCACGTCGAATAGCTCAATAACCGCGCTAGCATTTGTCACTTATGGCTACAGTCCTTCCATCGGCAATCAAGCCGTCCCTCCTACTGATCACCCGAGATCGGCGTGCCCGATCACCTCGTTGCCGTACGCCTCGATGGTGCCTTCCGGATCGTCGTGCATGAGGTAGAGCGCGAACTGGTCTGCCCCCAGGCGTTGGAGCTCCACCAATCGCTCCCGGTGGCGTTCGGGCGGGCCGAGGAGGCAGAACCGGTCGACAATTTCGTCGGGGACGAACTCGGTGTCGGGGTTCCCGGCCTTCCCGTGGTGGCTGTAGTCGTAGCCCTGCCGGTCCTTGATGTACTCGGTCAGGGCGGCGGGCACCGATCCCGACGCCTCCCCGTAGCGCTCCACGATGTCGGCCACGTGGTTGCCGACCATCCCGCCGAACCAGCGCACCTGGTCCCGCTGGTGCGCGAGGTCGTCACCGACGTACGCCGGGGCGGCCACGCAGACCGTGAAGTCCTCCCGCTCCCGACCGGCCGATCGTAACGCCTCCAGCGTCGACGCCACGGCCCATTCCACGACGAAGGGATCGGCCAGCTGCAGGATGAGGCCGTCTGCGTCGGTCCCGGCCATGGCGAGCGCCTTCGGACCGTACGCGCCCATCCACATCTCGAGCGCGCCGTCGGTGACCCAGGGGATCCGGACCGTCGTGCCACGGAACGTCGCCTCTCGGCCTTCGGCCAGGTCCTTCACGACCCGCATGCACTCCTGAAGGGTCGCCAGCTTCGCAGGGCCACCCCCGGTCACGCGTACGGCGGAGTCACCCCGGCCGATGCCACAGACCGTGCGGGGCCCGAACATCTCGTGCAACGTGGCGAACAGCGACGCCGTCACCGTCCAGTCGCGGGTGAGCGGGTTCGTCACCATCGGCCCGACCATGATGTGGTCCGTCGCCTGGAGGATCTGGGAGTAGATCACGAAGGGCTCTTCCCAGAGCACGCAGGAGTCGAACGTCCACAGATGGGTGAACCCGGCGGCCTCCGCCATCTTCGCCAGCTCGACCACCCGGTTGGCCGGGGGGTTGGTCTGGAGTACGAGCCCGATGTCCATGTCAGCTCCCCTTCGGTCCGTTCGTCACTGGGCCTCCGCTCACAGGAACCGGTTGAGCCCACGCGTCAGGAACGACCCGTGTCCGGTCACGCCTGTATAGGTGCCGTTCTCGGCCACGACGGCACCGCGCGACAAGACGGTTGCAACGGCACCGTCCACGGCCATGCCCTCGTAGGCCGAGTAGTCAACGGCCATGTGATGGGTGGCGGCGGAGATCGTGCGGGTGGGTCGGGGGTCGTAGACCACGATGTCGGCGTCCGAGCCGGGGGCGATCACACCCTTTCTCGGGAAGAGCCCGAACATCCGGGCCGGGGTGGTCGACGTCACGTCGACCCACCGCTCGGGCGAGAGCTCCCCGCTCCGCACGCCCTGGTAGATGAGGTCCATCCGATGCTCGACCCCGGGAAGCCCGTTGGGGATCTTCGAGAAGTCGCCGATACCCAGCTCCTTTTGGTCCTTGAAGCAGAAGGGGCAGTGGTCGGTGGACACGATGCTCAGGTCGTCGGTGCGCAACCCCCGCCACAGGTCGATCTGGTGACGGTGGTCCCGCAGCGGCGGCGAGCAGACGTACTTCGCCCCCTCGAACTCCGGCCGGGCCATGTCGTCCTCTGACAGGAACAGGTACTGGGGGCAGGTCTCCGCGAACACGTGGTCACCGCGGTCCCGGGCTGCCACCACCTCGTCCAGCGCCTCGGCGGCCGACAGGTGGACGATGTAGAGGGGAGCGCCCGCCACGCGGGCCAGCTGGATGGCCCGGTGCGTCGCCTCGCCCTCCAGGATCGACGGCCTCGTGGCTCCGTGGAACCGGGGATCGCCCTCGCCACGGGCGAGCGCCTGGGCGACCAGCAGATCGATGGCGATGCCGTTCTCGGCGTGCATCATGATCATCGAGCCGTTGGCGGACGCCTGCTGCATGGCCCGGAGGATCTCCCCGTCGTTCGAGTAGAAGACGCCCGGGTAGGCCATGAACAGCTTGAAGCTGGTGACGCCGTCGTCGACCAGCACGTCCATCTCCTTCATCGACGCCTCGTCGACGTCGGAGACGATCATGTGGAAGCCGTAGTCGATCGCACAGTTCCCGGCCGCCTTGGCGTGCCAGGCGTCGAGCCCCTCACGGAGGGAGTGTCCCTTCGACTGGATGGCGAAGTCGATGATGGTCGTCGTGCCGCCGATCGCCGCCGATCGCGTCCCGGTCTCGAACGTGTCCGCCGACTGGGTCCCGCCGAAGGGCATCTCCATGTGGGTGTGCCCGTCGATGCCCCCGGGGACGACCAGCATCCCGGTCGCATCGATGACCCGGTCGGCGCCCTGTACCCACGACTCGGCGAGGTCCGAGCCCCGAGCGCCGAGCGCCACGATGATCTCGCCTTCCACCAGCACGTCGGCCGCGATCGGCCCGCTGGCGTTGACCACGGTCCCTCCTCTGATCAGGATCTTCATCGGGATGCCCTGCCTCCTTCCGGGACGGCGTTCACGGCTCCGGCTGACGGCGGCGACGTGCCATCCGGAGCCGGGTGCGGGCTACTAGGGAGCGGTGAGGCTGCCATAGCTGTCGGGGCGCCGGTCCCGGTAGAAGGCCCAGGTGTGGCGGACCTCCTCCAGGACGCTCATGTCCAGGTCACGCACGATGACGTCGTCGGCACTGTCGGACGCGGGATCGCCGACCACCTTCCCCCGGGGGTCGACGAAGTACGACGATCCGTAGAAGTCGTTGTCGCCGAGGTCCTCCACGCCCACCCGGTTGATGGCACCGACGAAGTACTCGTTGGCCACGGCCGCCGCCGGCTGCTCCAGGTTCCACAGGTAGGCCGACAGGCCCCGGCTCGTGGCCGACGGGTTGAACACGATCCGGGCGCCGGCCAGCCCGAGCGCTCTCCAGCCCTCGGGGAAGTGCCGGTCGTAGCAGATGTAGACGCCGATGGGGCCGACCGCGGTGGCGAACACCGGGTACCCGAGGTTGCCGGGCCGGAAGTAGAACTTCTCCCAGAACCCCGACACCTGGGGGATGTGGTGCTTACGGTACTTGCCGAGGTACGTCCCGTCCGCGTCGATCACCATCGCCGTGTTGTAGAACACCCCCTCCTGCTCGACCTCGTAGACCGGGACGACCAGGACCATCCCGGTGTCCCGGGCCAGCTGGCACATGACCTCAGTCGTCGGTCCGGGAACCGACTCGGTGTACGAGTAGTACTCGGCGTCCTGGACCTGGCAGAAATAAGGGCCGTAGAAGAGCTCCTGAAAGCACAGCACCTGGGCGCCCTGGTCGGCCGCCCGGCGGGCAAGGGAGATGTTCGACTCGATCATCGAGTCCTTCGACCCCGTCCACTTGGTCTGCACCAGTGCTGCACGGACGATCTCAGCCACGTTCGCTCCCTCCTGGTCGGCAGGCCTCTCCCGCCGATCGATCACTGCCCCCGGTATGCGCTCCACTGCACCCACGACGCGCTCCAGAGCTCTTGGCGGTCCCGTGCCGGACCACCCGGGACCGACCCGGTGCGAGCACGCTAGCCATCGGACTCACCGGCGGCGTTCGGGAAGGCCAGCGACGAGTGGTGGGCGGCGATGGCATGCCACCGGCTGGTCACCACTTTCCCCCGGGTGTAGAAGCGGACCCCGTCTGGCCCGTAGACGTGGAGATCACCGAAGAGCGAGCTGTTCCAGCCGCCGAACGAGTAGTACGACACCGGCACCGGGATCGAGATGTTCACGCCGACCATCCCCGCCTCGACCTCGGTCTCGAACCGCTGGGCGGCGGCGCCGTCGTTCGTGAAGATGGCAGCCCCGTTGCCGTACCCGTTGCGCTCGACGAGGCCCAGTGCGTCGTCGAGTGTCGCCACCCGCACCACCGAGAGGACCGGACCGAAGATCTCCTCGGTGTAGACCCGCATCTCGGGCGAGACGTCGTCGAGGAGGCACGGGCCCAGCCAGAACCCCCGGGGATCGCCGGCGATGTCGTGGTCGCGCCCGTCGATGGCCACCGTCGCCCCTTCGGCCGCGCCGACGTCCAGGTAGGACGCCACGTGGGCCCGGTGCTCGGCCGTCACCAGCGGACCCATCTCGGAGGCCTCGTCGGTCCCCGGACCGACGACCAGCCCGGAGACCCGCTCCCTGATCCGGTCGACCAGCGCGTCACCGCACCCACCCACGGCCACGAGGACCGATGCGGCCATGCACCGCTCGCCGGCCGAGCCGAACCCGGCGCTCACCGCCGCCTCGGCGGCGTCGGCCATGTCGGCGTCGGGGAGGACCACCATGTGGTTCTTCGCACCGCCCAGGGCCTGGACGCGCTTACCGGCCGCAGCAGCGGCCTCGTAGACGTGGCGGGCCACCGCGGTCGACCCCACGAAGCTGACGGCCGAGATCCCCGGATGGGCCAGGATGCGGTCGACGGCCTGCCGGTCCCCGTGCACCACGTTCAAGACGCCCTCTGGCAGTCCGGCCTCCGCCGCCAGCTCGGCCAGGAACACCGCCGAGGACGGGTCCTTCTCCGACGGCTTCAGCACGAAGGTGTTGCCACAGGCGATGGCCAGGGGGAACATCCACAGCGGCACCATCGCCGGGAAGTTGAACGGGGTGATGCCGGCCACCACCCCGAGGGGCTGGCGGATCGAGTGCACGTTGACCCCGCTCGAGGCGTGCTCGGTGAACTCGCCCTTCAGGAGCTGGGTGATCCCGCAGGCGAACTCCACGACCTCGAGGCCCCGGGCCACCTCCCCGGCGGCGTCGGAGCGGACCTTGCCGTGCTCGCTCGTCACGAGCGCTGCCAGCTCGTCGAGGTGCGCGGCCAGCAGCTCGCGGAAGCCGAACAGCACCGCCGTGCGCCGGGAGAGCGAGGTGTCCCGCCACGCCGGGAACGCCCGGGTGGCTACGGCAACGGCGGCGTTCACCTCGGCATCGGTGGCGAAGTCCACCTCGCCGGCCTGCTTTCCGGTGGCCGGATCGAAGACCTGCCCGCGGCGCTCGACGTCGCCGACCCAGGGCTTCCCACCGATCCAGTGGGTGATCCGCCTGCGCTCTTCCCGGGCCTGCTCCTGGCGCGTCGCTTCTTGAGTCATCGGGCGCCCTGCTCCTCTCCTGGGCGGCCGGCACCCTGCCGGGCCGCTGTCTCCAGCGCGGCGACGAGCACGTCGACGGCGGTGTCCGCCTCGTCGACCGTGACGCTCATCGGCGGGGCGATGCGCAGCACGTTGCCGCGCAGCCCACCCTTCCCGACGAGCACCCCCCCCCGCCGGGCTTCTTCCAGCACGACCTGTGCCGCCGCCGGGTTCGCCACCGTGGTGCCCGGATGTACGAGCTCGACCCCGAGCATGAGACCCTTGCCCCGGATCTCCCCCACGATCGGGAGGCGCCCCGCCCGGTCGTCGAGCCGGTCCCGGAGGTGCCGGCCGACCTTCAAGGCGTTGCCCTGCAGGTCCTGGGAGACCAGGTAGTCGAGGTTGGCCAGTGCTCCCGCACTCGACAGCGGGTTCCCGCCGAAGGTGGAGATCGAGTTGGCCTGGATGGAGTCGACCACGTCGGCTCGGCCCACGACGCCGCCGATGGCGAGCCCGTTGCCGAGGCCCTTTGCGAACGTGACGAGGTCGGGCACGATGCCGTGGGCCTGGAACCCCCAGAAGTGCTCCCCGGTCCGCCCCCAACCCGTCTGGACCTCGTCGGCGACGAACAGGACGCCGGCGTCGTCGAGCACTGCCTTCATCGCCCCGAACAACCCGTCAGGAGGGACGACGAAGCCTCCGACACCCTGGATCGGCTCGGCGATCATGCAGGCGATGTCGCCGGCCGTCGTCGTCTCGATCACGTCGCGCAGGTCGGCGACGCAGGCATCGATGACCTCCGCGTCGGTCATCCCGGTGAACGGCCCACCGAGGCGGTGCCCGGCGTGGACGTAGCTCACGTTGAGCGGGCTCAGGCTGGAAGCCGACCAGGACCGGTTCCCGGTCACGGCCATGGCGGTGAACGACCGCCCGTGGTAGCTGTTCCGGACGGCGATCACCTGGTTGGAGCGCCGAGACGTGCACGCCAGCATCAGCGCCGCCTCCACCGCCTCGGTCCCGGAGCTGACGAAGCAGACCTTGGCGTCCGGGATCGTCGACAGCTCGGCGATCCGCTCGGCCAGCTCGATCATGGGTCGGATGAGGTAGAGCGTGGACGTGTGGAGCATCCGGCCCGCCTGCTCCCGGATGGCGTCGACCACCTCGGGCACGTTGTAGCCCGTGCTCGTCGTGAGGATGCCTCCGAAGAAGTCGAGGTACTCCGCGCCGTCGGCGTCCACCACCCGCCGACCCTCTCCCCGGACCAGCTCGATCGGCTCGTCGTAGTAGAGGGAGACCCAGCGCGGCATGACCGCCCGGTGTCGCTGGACGAGCTCGGCATGGGAAGACGTCATGTGGGCCTGATTGGCACGCCTGTCGTGTGCACCAGCGCACGCTCCTCACGGTCGATCCTGGGTCCCCCGCCCCGGGCGACACCGGTCACCGGTGGCGTGGCCAGACTGGGGGTGAGGACCACTGTAGGCAACGCCCCGGTCCAGGAGAATGAGCACTCTGTCGATTCTGAACGTCTGCATGATACGTTTCGTATCGCTGCCGCTGCTACCTGTCCTATCGGAACGTGGCTGTTCCACCACCTGGAGTGGCCTCAGCAGCTGGAGTTGCCTCAGCAGCTGGAGTGGCGAGCGTCCCGGCGCGGTTCAGAGCCTGCGAGGCAATAGGGGCGCCCGCATGTGGAGCTCGGGAGGGCCGGGGACCTTCGGGAAGGACGTGAAGACGATGGTGGCGACCGAACCGGATCCCATCCCACCGAGAGGCCCCCGTTCCCCGGACCGCGACCACCGGGCCGAGCACGGTCTGCACCCGGTGATGGACGGATCCGGGGTTCAGCTCCCGACGGTCGCCGACGTGCTCCAGCTCCCCGAGGTGCGGAGAGGCCATCCGAGCATCGAGGCCGCTGCCCACGCGCTGGGTCGTCCGGTCCGGTGGGTCCACGTCAGCGAGATCGCCGACATCGGCCACCTCCTCCAAGGTGGCGAGCTGATCCTCTCCACCGGCGTCGCGCTCCCCGAGGCGGCCGACGGCCTGACCCGGTACATCGCCGGGTTGGCCGCCGCCCAGGCCACCGGAGTGGTCATCGAGCTCGGGCGCCGGTACGCCTCGCTCCCCGCCGCGCTCGTCCAGAGCGCCGAGGCCCACGGGTTACCGCTGGTCGCCCTCCACACCGAGGTGCCCTTCGTCGCCATCACCGAGGCCATCCACTCGGTGATCGTGAGCACGCAGGTCCGCCGGCTCCAGATGGGCGAGGCCGTCCACCAGGCATTCCGCTCGCTGGCGGCAGAAGCCTCCACCTCCCAGGAGATCGTCGACCAGGTGGCCAGGCTCGCCGGCTGCCCGGTCGTCTTCGAGAACGTCGCCCGGCGCGTCCTGGCCTTCGCCGGCGTCACCGACGGACCTGCCGTCCTCGACCACTGGGTGGAACGGTCGCGAGAGGCGGCGTGGACCGACCGGTCCGGTCCGGGGGACGACGACCGATGGATGGCCACCACGGTGGGCGCCCGGGGGCAGGTGTGGGGGCGGCTGGTCCTCCTCCCGAACCCCCCGCCCGGTCCACTCCTGAAGACGATCCTGGAACAGGGGGCCACGACGCTGGCGATCCACCTGCTCATCGAGCGGGAAGAGCGGTTCCTGGAGCACCAGACCCACCGGACGCTGATCGCCGACATCATCGACCACCGCTACGCCGGGCCGGACGAGGCCCACGCCCGGGCCGAGGCGTTGGGCGTCGTGACCCGCCACCGCGACCTCACCGCCCTGGTCGTACGGACCGAGCGAGGGGTCGCTCTGGCCGACATCGCCCGCCACGCCGCGGCCAGGGAGGAGGTGACGGCGGTGGCACGGGCGCTGACCGACGCCGGAGCCAGCGGGTTGGTCGGCCTGCTCGAGCCCGGGCGCCTCGGCGTCATCCTCTCCACGCCCTCCACCACCCGCGCACACGCCGTCATCGAAGCCTGCGCCCGTGCCGTCCACGATCGTGCCGGCCGGTTGGCCCCGTCGGCCTCCGTGGTGATCGGCGTCGGGTCGTCGGTGACCGGCGTCGACCGGCTCCGGGAGTCGTTCGCCGAGGCCGACGAGGCGGCCGATGCCGGCCAGAGCCTTCCCGGGAACCGACTCTTCGTCACCACCGCCGACATCCGGATCCGGGGCCTCGTCCACCTCCTCCGCGACGACCCCCGCCTCCAGAGCTACGCCGAGCGCGAGCTCGGCCCCCTCATCGCCCACGACCAGCGCCACCACACCGCCCTGACGGGGACCCTGGTGGCCTACCTGGAGGCTGGCGGGAACAAGTCCGCGGCGGCTGTCGCCGCCCACGTCACCCGCGCCACTCTCTACCATCACCTGGCGCGCATCGCCGAGATCCTGGGGTGCGACCTGGAGTCGCCGGAGTCGCGGCACTCGCTCTACCTGGCGCTCGTCGCCCGCCAGTCGGTGGAACATGCCGGCCGGGCAGCGGGGTCCGGAGAAGGTGGGAACACCAGGCGGGGCGGCTGACCGGGGACGCGCGTCACTTCGTGAGGACGACGATCCCCCAGTGCCGACGCTGGACCGTCACCGTCCTGAGCACCCGAGCGGCCTGGCCGGCAACCGTGGCGAGCAGCCGGTTCCGAAACGACACCGGCTCGCGGTGCAGGTAGAGGTTGCGGTGGAGCTCGTGGGGATGGGGATGCACGGCGGCAGCTCGGAAACCCGCTTCCCTGCCGGCCGCGACGACCTGGGGCGGGGTCATGTCCCGTTCCCGCACGCCGAAGGTGGCAACGGCGTGGATCGACCCTTCCGAGACGGCGTGCCCGGTTCCCGGTTCGCAGGCGACACAGACCCCGCCGTCCCGGAGCGCCAGGTACGCGGCCCGGAGCGGCCGGCGCTCGTCCTCGGCGTGGTGCAGGGTGTCGAAGAAGACGACGGCGTCGAACAGCCCGAACGACCGAGGGAGCGGTTCGTCGAAATCGTGGATGGCGAACGCCAGCGACGGCAGGGGGAAGGCCGCCCGCGCCGTGTCGACGGCTTCCGGTGAGAGGTCGACACCGACGACGTCGTAGCCCGAACGGGCCAGGAACGAGCTCGTCCAGCCGGTGCCGCACCCGAGATCCAGGATCCGGCCGGGCGGCTCGGGCAACAGGCTCAGCACCGCGCCGATCTCGACCAGCAGCCGGCCGCGGTCGGGAACGCTGAAGGGCTTCGCTGCCGACTGCACCAGCGCCTCGTCGGGGATGTTGCGGAAGTAGGCCGCCTCCACGTCCTTCTCCCAGGGCACGCCGAGAGTATGGGTGGTCGCCGCACTGCCCGCAAGCGCGCCCCCGGCCCGGCTGGTCGCCGACGGACCGGCGTGCTCCGGTACCGGGTTCACACCTTCCGGTACTGGCGCACGGCGAGGACCGAGAAGACGACGAGGATCCCCACCGCCCACACCAGGGACTGCCAGAGCCAGTGCTCCACCGAACCCCCGGCGAGCATGCCGCGCACTGCGTCCACGGTCACGCTCACCGGCTGGACGTTGGCGAACGCCTGGAGCCAGCCGGGCATGCTCGAGACGGGTACGAAGGCGGAGGAGGCGAAGACCAGGGGGAACAGCGGGAGGAACGCGGCCACCTGGGCCGTCTCCGGGTCCTTCACGAACAGACCGACGGTGGCATACACCCAGGAGAAGGCGTACCCGAACAACAGGACCAACCCGAGGCCGGCGAAGTCGGTGCCGATGCTCCCGTGGAACCGGAACCCGACGAGGAGACCGACCACCACCATCAGCGCCACGACGAACACGTTGCGGATGAGATCGGCGATGGTGCGACCGGCCAGCACGGCGGAGCGCGCCATCGGGAGCGACCGGAACCGGTCGATGATGCCGCCCTGGAGATCGGTGGCCAGGCCGACCGCGGTCGACGACCCGCCGAACAGCGAGGTCTGCACGAAGATCCCGGGCATCAGGTAGTCGACGTAGGCGCCGTGGGGCACGTGGATCGCGCCGGCGAAGACGTAGCGGAAGAGGAGGACGAACATGACCGGCTGGATGCTCGAGAAGATCAGTAGCCGCGGGGTCCGCAGGACCCGCAGGAGGTTGCGCTTCGTGATGCCGGCGATGTCGACCAACGCCACGCCGGCGGTGATGGACCGGGGCGGGGGGGCC
>DAHXOA010000124.1 GCA_027365145.1 Acidimicrobiaceae bacterium
CCGCCGCCGTCGTAGCCCGCCCCACCACCTCCGCTGTCGGTCGCGAACCAGTTTCCCTTCCCAGCCCGGCCATGCGGGTGGAACCCGTTCGCGTTGGTCCCGCCGCCGCCTCCCTTCCCACCGCGGAAGAGGCGGAAGAGGTAGCCCGAACCACCAGCGGTCCCCGCCATCCCCCCTGGTCCTGCGCCTGCAGCGTTCACGGCCGACGGACCGGTGCCGGCCTGCCCGCCGATCCCGCCTCCGATGAACGGGCAGGCCGCCTCACCGCCACCGCCACCACCGCCTACCACGGCGAGCAGGTGGGCCGGGCCGCTGGCCGGTGAGCACGTGGTCCCCGTGCATACGGCGCTCGCCCCACCGCCTCCACCGCCCGCACTACCACCGGACCCGCCGGCGGCGAAGCCGGCGCCACCCGAGTGGTGGCCGGTCCCGTGTCCGCCGCAGCCCGCGATGACCGTGATCTCACTCCCGGGCTTGACGGGAACGGTGGCGGTCACGCTGGCACCCGCCCCGCCGGCACCTCCGTGGCCGAGGTCGAACAGGTCGAAGAAGCCTTCACCGCCGGAGGACCCGGTGCCGCCCCGCGCCGTGAAGGTGACAGCGGTGGCCGCTGGAGGCACCGTGACGGTGACGGGCGTCCCGCACGCTGTCGGGCCGGGCACGACGTCCCGGGTGGCAGCGAAGGCCGTACCACCGGTGACGATCGATCCAAACACGCCGACGGCGAGCGCGGTGACGGCAGCTGACACGAAGCATCGGGACTTGCGCATGAAGACTCTCCCTGGAATTTGCCGACGAGCGTCGCGACTCGTGGCACTGTTCTTTTATCACGAGCGCTGTTGTCTGTGAAGGGACGACCGTTGCGGATTCCGGGAAAAGGTCAGTAATAACGCGGAAAGTGTTTAGATGAACGTGGCTAGTGGTAGGGCAGCCACGTCGTCGTGTCGCGGCCGGCCGGTGCCGGGGCAGGCGGGGGTCGGGGCGGGCCGGCCGAGCCGGTGATCGCTGACGACCTCCAGTGGTAGGTGGTCCGGATGTACACGCCCTCTGATCGGTAGGATCCGGGGGATGCCCGCGTTCGTCGATGAAGCCCAGATCCACGTCAAGGGCGGGGATGGCGGTGCTGGAGCCGTGTCGTTCCGGAGGGAGGCGCACGTCGACCGGGGCGGACCGGACGGCGGCGACGGTGGCCGCGGCGGCGACGTCTGGCTGATGGCGGCGACGAACCAGTCCTCCCTGCTCGGGTTCCGCGACCACCCGCACCGACGTGCCGGCGACGGGGGACATGGTGGGGGGAAGCGGAAGCACGGTGCCAACGGGAAGGATATGGAGGTCTCGGTGCCGGTGGGGACCCGGGTGATGGACGAGGCCGGTGTCCTCCTCGCCGATCTGCTCGCCGAGGGCGACCGGTGGATGGCTGCGCCCGGCGGGCGCGGTGGCCGGGGGAACGCCAGCTTCCTCACCAACCGGCGACGGGCCCCGAACTTTGCCGAGCAGGGGGAGCAGGGACACGAGCAGTGGTACGACGTGGAACTGGCCCTCGTCGCGGACGTGGCGCTCGTCGGGTTCCCGAACGCCGGGAAGAGCACCCTCATCTCACGGGTGTCGGCCGCCAAGCCGAAGATCGCCGACTACCCCTTCACCACCCTCGAGCCCCATCTTGGCGTCGTGCGGGCGCCGGGCGGGGGCGACTTCACGGTCGCAGATATCCCCGGGCTCGTCGAAGGCGCGGCCGAGGGGAGAGGGCTCGGTCATCGGTTCCTCCGCCACGTGACCCGAGCCCGGGTCCTGCTCGTCCTCGTGACCTCCGACCCGGCGGTGGGGACGGGCGTGGACGACCAGGAGCGGATACTGCTCGACGAGCTTCGCCGCTACCGGCCTGAACTGCTGGACCGTCCCCGGATCGTGATCCGCTCGAAATCGGACCTCGACGTCCCTGAGCCGGTGGCGGGGGAGCCCGGCAACGGGGGACCGTCCGGACCGGTTCGGCTCGCCGTGTCGGCGGTGACGGGGGTTGGCGTCGATCGGTTGGTCGGCGTGGTGGCCACGATGGTCGACGAGGAACGCCGGGTGACGCAGGCCCCCACCGGCCGCCAGGCCGTCGTCATCCACCGGCCGCTTCCCGAGGGCTTCACCGTGGATCGCCGGGACGACGGCACCTTCGAGGTGGTCGGCCGGACCGTCGAGCGGGTGGTCTCCTTGAACGACGTCACCGGGGACGAGGCAGCCGACTACGTCCAGGGCCGCCTGCGTCGGCTCGGGGTGGACCGGGCATTGGTCAGGGCCGGGGCCCGTGACGGGGACGTCGTCCACATCGGTGCACTCTCGTTCGTCTGGTACCGGGACCAGCCTGACTTCGTCGGCGAATCGGCGACACGCCGGACCCGCCGGTGAGGCGGTGAGCCGCCGGGGGGCGCCGGGTGTGGCGCGAGCGCATCCAGACGAGCCGCGCTCGACCGTGGTGGTGAAGATCGGCTCGTCGTCGGTGGCGACGGCCGACGGGCTCGTCCATACCGCGGCGCTCGATGCGCTGGCGGCGGAGATCGCCACGTTGAGGTCGGAGGGCTACCGGGTCGTGGTCGTCACGTCGGGCGCCATCGCCGTCGGGTGGCGGAGCTTGGCAACGGCGGACGAGCGCCCGACGGACTCCGTCACGCTCCAGGCCGTCGCAGCGCTGGGTCAGCACCGGCTGATGCGGCACTGGGACGACGCGTTGGGGGCCCGCCGGATGGCCGCTGGTCAGGTGCTCATGGCGCCCCTCGACTTCGTGCACCGGCGCCAGTACCTCCACGTGCGCCGGACGCTGGAGCGCCTCTTGGAGCTGGGTGTCGTTCCCGTGGTCAACGAGAACGACACGGTCGCCGACGAGGAGATCCGCTTCGGCGACAACGACCGCCTGGCTGCGCTCGTCGCCCATCTGGTGCGCGCCCAGCTCCTCGTGGTGCTCACCGATACTCCGGGGCTCTACACCGGAGACCCGCGCCGGACCGCCGGGGCGTCGCTCATCGAGGAGGTCCTCTACATCGACCAGGAGCTCGAACGGGCTGCCGGTGGGCCGGGGAGCGCGGTCGGCAGTGGCGGTATGGCCTCGAAGCTGGCAGCGGCGAAGATCGCCACCTGGTCGGGCGTGGAGGTGGTGATCGCCGACGCGGCCCGACCCGGCGTGCTGGCGGCCGCCGCCCACGGGGTGGCGGGGGTGGGCACGCGGTTCCGACCCGATCGGCGCCGGCTCCCGGCGCGCAAGCTCTGGATCGCGTTCGCCGTCGGTGCGTCGGGCACGGTGGTCGTCGACGACGGCGCCCGGCGGGCGCTGACCGAACGGGGAACCTCTCTGTTGCTGGTGGGGGTGCGGGACGCGTCGGGCTCGTTCGGTGCCGACGATGCCGTCGAGATCGCTGGTGAGGACGGCGCCGTCTTCGCCAAAGGGCTCACCCGACTGTCCATGGAGCAGGTGGTGGCGTGGGCGGGACATCGCTCCGACGAGCTTCCCGATGGCGTCTCGGCCGAGGTCGTCCACCGAGACGACCTGGTGATCCTCCAGTGACCGCCACACCCTGGTGCGATGGGGGCGGTTGTCCTGACGGTACGCTGATCCGGTGACGACCTCCCCGTCGATCAGCGCTGGCCGGGTCACGTCCGGGGAACCGGTCGGCGCCGGAACGGCCGCGGGAGCGGTCGCGTCTCTGGGCCGGTCGGCCCGGGTGGCGTCGCGGGTGGTGGCCACGGCCTCGTCAGGGGTGCGCGATGGGGCGATCGAGCGGTGGGCGGATGCCTTGGAGCGGCACGCCGACCGGATCCTCGATGCCAATCAGACCGACGTTGACCGGGCCGTCGGCGCGGGCATGGGGGCGACCGGGCTGGACCGGCTCCGGCTGGACGGGGCTCGGATCGTCGCCATGGTGACCGGCCTGCGTCGGGTGGCCTCCATGCCGAGCCCGGTGGGAGAGGTCGTCGACGGCTGGGTCAGGCCCAACGGTCTGCGAGTCGAGCGGGTGCGGGTTCCGCTCGGTGTGATCGGCGTCATCTACGAGAACCGCCCCAACGTGACGAGCGACGCCGCCGGCCTGAGCCTGAAGGCAGGCAACGCCACCATGCTCCGGGGATCGGGCTCGGCGATCGCGACGAACTCGGCGATCGTCGCGCTGCTCCGTGACGGTCTCGTCTCCGCCGGGCTTCCCGCCGACGCGGTGGTGCTCCTGGAGGACACGAGCCACCGGGCGGCCGTGGAGTTCATGCAGCTCCAGGGCATCGTGGACTGCCTTATTCCCCGGGGTGGCCACGAGCTGGTCGAGTCGGTCCGTGCCCATGCGACGGTCCCGTACGTGATCGACGGCGACGGCAACTGCCACCTCTACGTGGACGTGACCGCCGATCTGGACCAGGCTGAGGAGATAGCCGCCAACGCGAAGATGCAGCGTCCGGGGGTGTGCAACAGCATCGAGACGCTCCTCGTCCACGCCGATGTGGCCGATGCGTTCCTCCCGAGGGTTGCCCGGCGCCTGGTCGGGGTGACCCTGGTGGGGGACGAGGCCACGCGCCGTCGGCTTCCCGACGCCGAGCCCGCCACTGAGGAGGACTACGCAACCGAGTTCCTCGGGATGCGGCTGGCGGTCGCCGTGGTAGACGGCCTCGACGCCGCCGTCGACCATATCTACCGGTACGGATCGGGCCACTCGGAGGCCATCGTGACGCGCGACGTGGCGGCCGCCGACGCGTTCACGAGCCGGGTCGATGCGGCGGCGGTGGTGGTGAACGCGTCGACGAGGTTCGTCGACGGGGAAGAGCTGGGCCTGGGGGCGGAGATCGGGATCTCCACCCAGAAGCTCCATGCGCGGGGGCCCATGGGCCTCCGGGAGTTGACATGCATTCGCTACGTGGTACACGGGAACGGACAGGTACGGACATGACCAGCGACACCACCATCGACCGCGACACGGGGTTTCCGCCCCCCGGGGAGCCCCGGTTCGACTCGATCGCCGCCGTGCGATCCGGACTCGCCGGGGTCGACTACCTGGCCGACGAGGGGATCGCGGGCATCGTCTACCTGGCCGATCGGCTGGCAAAGCCGGTGCTTGTGGAAGGGCCGGCCGGCACCGGGAAGACCGAGCTGGCCAAGTCGGTGGCGCGCATGACCGGGAGCCGACTGATCCGCCTCCAGTGCTACGAGGGTCTCGACGAGTCGAAGGCTCTCTACGAGTGGAACTACAAGAAACAGCTCCTGCGGATCCAGGCTGATGCCGGGCAGTCGTGGGAGCAGCTGGAAGAGGACATCTTCGCCGAGGAGTTCCTCCTGGCCAGGCCGCTCCTGGAGGCCATCCGCTCCCCGGATCCTGTGGTGCTCCTGGTCGACGAGGTGGACCGCGTCGAGCTGGAGACCGAGGCGCTCCTGCTGGAGGTGCTCTCCGAGTACCAGGTGTCCATCCCGGAGCTGGGCACGGTGCGGGCGACGAGGATCCCGATGGTCTTCCTCACCTCCAACAACACCCGTGAGCTCTCAGAGGCGCTGAAGCGCCGGTGCCTCTACCTCCACGTGGACTACCCCGATCTCGACCGGGAGCGGGCGATCATCTCCACCAGGGTCCCTGGGATCAGCGCCGAGCTGGCGGACCAGGTCGCCCGGATCGTCCGATCGATCCGGAGCATGGACCTGAAGAAGCACCCCTCGGTGTCCGAGACGATCGACTGGGCCCGCACCCTGGTCGTGTTGGGCGTGGAGTCGATCGGCGCCGAACAGGCCCGGGACACGCTCAACATCCTCCTGAAGTACCGGACCGACATCGAGCGGGCCTCGAAGGAACTGGTCGGGTCCGACCTCGGTGCCTGATCCGGTGGGGGGCGACCGCTGATGCTCGATCTGCTGGCCGGGTTCGTCGCCGAGTTGCGGCTGGCCGGGATCCCGGTGTCGCTGTCGGAGCACCTCGACGCGGCCGAGGCCATCCCGCACATCCCGCTCGAGGACCGGGAGGCGTTGAAGTACGCGCTCGCCGCCAGCCTGGTGAAGTCCGGGGCTCACTGGCGGGCGTTCGAGACGGCGTTCGAGGTGTACTTCGCGCTGCGAGGGCCCGCCTACGCCATCGACGGCGACGGGGTGCCCGGGGAGCGGGAAGACGGGCAGCAGCCGCCGGACGGCCGCGGCCTGGCCGGCTCGGGGGGGCAACGCGGGCTGGGTGCCGGCGGCTCGGGCGACGCCATGACGCCCGAGGAGCTGGCCGACCTGCTCTACCGGGCGCTGGCCGGCGCCAACCAGGCGCTGCTGGCGGCCGTGGCCCGCCACGCCGTGGCCCGGTTCGCCGGCATGGAGCCGGGGCGACCGGTCGGCGGCACGTACTACCTCTACCGGACACTGCGAAACCTGGATCTCGACGGCGTCCTGGCCCGCCTGATGGCCGAGCATCCCGGCTCGCCGGGGGCGCCCCGACCGGCGCCTGGCGAGGAGCCGGCAACCGAGGGAGACGCACCGGACCTCACCCCGCTGGAAACCCGGCTCCTGCGTGAGGAGTACCAGTCGCGGATCGACGCTCTCCGCCGGGAGATCGAAGACGAGATCCGGCGGCGGCTGGTTGCCGATCGGGGCAGCGAAGCCCTGGCCAAGTCGCTCCGTGCCCCCCTTCCGGAGGACATCGACTTCATGCACGCCTCGCGGGAGGAGCTGGCGGCCCTGCGCCAGGCGCTGCGACCCCTGTCCAGGAAGCTGGCCGTCAGGCTGGCTAGGAAGCGGCGCCACGGACGGAAGGGCCCCTTGGATTTCCGGGCCACGGTCCGGCACTCGCTCAGCACCGGCGGGGTGCCCGTCGACCCGCGGTTCAAGTTCCCCCGGCCGGCGAAGCCCGAGATCGTCGTCATCGCCGACATCTCCGGGTCGGTGGCGTCCTTCGCCCGGTTCACCCTCCACCTGGTCCACGCCATCAGCTCGCAGTTCTCCCAGGTCCGGAGCTTCGTCTTCATCGACGGGGTGGACGAGGTGACCTCGTTCTTCGAGGGTGTGGACGATCCGGTCGAGGCCGTGCACCGGATCAACACCGAGGCGGACGTGGTGTGGGTGGACGGGCACTCCGACTACGGGCACGCCCTCTCGGTGTTCAACGAGCGGTGGGGCATGGAGATCGGTCCGCGCACGAGCGTGCTGCTGCTCGGCGACGCCCGGAACAACTACCACGCCTCCCAGGCGTGGGTGGTGGGGGACATCCGCAAGCGGGCCCGGCATGTCTACTGGCTGAACCCCGAGCCCCAAGCGTACTGGGACTCGGGAGACTCGATCGTGGGGGAGTACGGGGTCCACTGCGACGAAGTCGTCGAGTGCCGGACGCTGCGGCAACTGGAGCGGTTCGTCGGGACTCTGGAGTGAGCGGCACCGGGTGGCTGACCGGCGGGATGGGCGGGACCGGCGGGATGGGCGCGGTCCCCGTCGGGGGAGCGCGGAAGCCCCGATGAACGGGCCTGGCGGGGCAGACCCCGGGGGAGCCGACCGCTCCGAGGTGACGAGCCCGGTACCGGGCTCGGGGCCGGTGCCGGTTCCCGGGGACGTCCCCGTTGGCGGTCCGCCGCCCGGGATCCGCACGGTGGCGGCGGCTCCGCCCCCAGAGACCACCCGCCTCGTCCTGGTCCGGCACGGCGAGGCCGAGTGCAACGTGAGCGGGGTCTGCGGCGGCGAGAAGGGTTGTACGGGACTGACCGCCCGCGGCCTCCGTCAGGCCCGGTCCCTGCGAGAGCGACTGCTCCGGTCCGGCGAGGTCCGTGGGGCGGGGGCGCTCTATGCCAGCGTGCTCCCCCGGGCGATCGAGACGGCGCGGACGATCGCGCCGGCTCTGTGCGGGACCGGTTCGGACGGGACGCCGGCCGCACCGCCGGAGCTGGTGGAGGACCGGGGCCTGAACGAGCTGCTCCCCGGCGAGGCCGACGGTCTCACCTGGGAGGAGTTCTCGGCCCGCTTCGGAGATCCCGACTGGGACGCCGACCCGTCCCGACCCATCGCCCCCGGCGGCGAGAGCTGGACCGGGTTCGTGGGCCGGGCCGCCGATGCCCTGTCAGCGGTGGCAGCCCGGCATCCGGGCCAGCTCGTCGTGGTGGTGTGCCATGCCGGCGTGATCGAGGCATCCCTGCTGGCCCACCTCCCCATGGACCGGGGTCGCCAGGGGCGGCGGCTCCAGCTCCACACCCTCCACACGTCGCTCACCACGTGGGACGTGTGGGGTGGGAACTGGAAGCTGCTGGGCTACAACGACGCTGCCCACCTGGCCATCCCCGGGCTGGCCCCGTCGCCGTCGAGCCCCCGCTACTGACGGTCAGGTCGTCAGCAGGCGTAGTCGTTGTCGAACGTGGTGTAGTCCACGTTGGGGAAGGGGTCCGGTTTTGAGGGCGAGCTGTACTGGACCATGACCACCGGTCCGGGGAGCACCGGGTACTTGGGGTTCCCGTTCAGCGTCGCACAGGTCGTGGAGGGAGCGGTCTGGTGCCAGTAGGCGGCCCAGTAAGGAACCTCCGGTGAGTAGCTGCCCACCATCTGTGACCACGCACCGGGGGAGGCGTAGATGCCGACGTCAGGCACCCCGAGGGCGCGTAGGCCGGCCAGGGCGCCGGCCACCAGGTTCTGGTTGTCCGTAGTGTTCGGCGACCAGTAGCCCGGCTCGACGTCGAGCCACCACGAGACCGAGACGTCCACGCCGGCCTGTTTGGCCGTGTCGTAGGCGTAGGTCGCCTCCGAAACCCCCTGGTCGTAGCTGCAGGGTTGGCTTCCCGGCGGCGTGGCTCCCGTGGAGGAGGGTGCGGCGTTGCACGTCAGGAAGGTGTAGAGGTTGAGAGCCGCTCCCGCCCAGGCCGCCTCCTGGCTCAGGCACGGGTTCGCCGCACCGTCCCCCCATCCGTTGGTCTGCACCACCATGATCCGGTACGGGCCGGGCGGCAGGGAGGTGCACTGGTATTTAGACACGTCGTAGCCGACCGAGCCCGAAGTGTACGGCGGGTCGGGCCCGAGCTGCCCGGTCCCCAGGGACGCAGCGATCCCCACCACCGGCTCGACCAGGTGGGCCGGCGCCGAGCCGTAGTAGATCGCATCCCCGAAGTTGGACACGAAGCCGGTTGACGTCACGATCCAGTAGCCCTTCCCGGTCGGGGTGGCGGCCATGCCCACCACCGGTCCGGGTAGGGGGAGGCCACCGGTCGACCCGTAGAAGGCGGCGTCCCCGAAGGTGAAGATCCCCCCGTCGGCGGCGACCAGCCAGTAGCCCTTCCCGTCGGGGGTGGCGGCCATGCCCACCACCGGCTTGTTGAGGTGGATGGACCCGGTCGACCCGTAGAACTGGGCGTCCCCGAAGCAGAAGACCCCCCCGTCCGCTGCCACCGTCCAGTACCCCTGGCCGGTCGGCGTGGAGGCCATTCCCACCATGGGTTCGTTGAGCGGGTGGCCGCCCATGGAGCCGTCGAAGGCCGTGCCACCGAAGTCGAAGATCCCGCCGTCGGCGGCCACCATCCGGTACGAGGGAACGAGCGCGGTCGAGGATGTCGTGGCCGCCGCCACGCCGGCACCGGTCAACGGGAGCGTCACGCCGACGAGGCCGATCACGACGGCGATGGCCAGACCGAACCGGGCCAGGGTGGGGAGCCCCAGGTGCCAGTGCCCGTGCCCGTGGAGCCGTGGCGCGACCGGGTGGTGCTGACGGTCGGGGTGGGGGGCCGGTGTACGGCGGCGGGAAGGACGGGGATGGGTCATCAGGGGTAGGTTCCGGGTGCGGCGTCGCGTCTGTGGCCGTCACACCCTGGTCTCGGTGCCTCGTCCGACGGCTTGGGCGGGCCTAGCCACCTCCCGGTCGAACCTGAACGGCGCCAGTCTGACCGGTCATCGAACCCGGGTCAAGGATCCAGGTTGGACCCCATGAATCCGCTACGTGATGCTCCCATCACGTTCGGTGGCATCGTCCCGTCGGAGAGGAGCTCCGCCACCCGGAACGCGAGGTCGAGGGACTGCCGGGCGTTCAGGCGGGGATCGCAGGTGGTCGTGTAGCGCTGGTGGAGCTGGTCCTCGACGATGTCCTCGACGCCCCCGAGGCACTCGGTCACGTCGTCTCCCGTCAGCTCGACGTGGACGCCTCCCGGCCATGTGCCGACGTCCCGGTGAGCGGCGAAGAAGCCCTTGATCTCGGCGAGGATGTCGTCGAACCGCCGCGTCTTTCGCCCGTCCTCGGTGGTGAACGTGTTCCCGTGCATGGGGTCACATGCCCAGACCACCGGGTGTCCCTCGTCGCGGATCGCCCGGAGGAGCGGAGGCAGCCCGGAGGCGATCCGGTCCGCCCCGAAGCGGGTGATGAGCGTGAGCCGGCCCGGTTGCCGACCGGGGTTCAGCCGCTCGGCCAGGCGGACGATCTCGTCCGGCGTGGTCGACGGGCCGACCTTGGACGCCACGGGGTTGTGGATCCCGGAGAGGAACTCGCAGTGTGCGCCGTCCACCTGGCGGGTGCGCTCGCCCACCCACAAGAGGTGCGCCGAGCAGTCGTACCAGTCGCCGGTCAGCGAGTCCCGGCGGGTGAGCGCCTCCTCGTAGTCGAGGATGAGCGCTTCGTGGCTGGTCCAGAAGTCGACCTCGTGGAGCGTCTCCTCGCCGTGGAGGTCGATCCCGCAGGCGGCCATGAAGCGGAGCGCCCGGTCGATTCCCTCGGCGATGGCCTCGAACCTCCGGCCCTCCGTCGATGTGGCGACGAACTCCTGGTTCCAGGCATGGACCTGGCTCAGGTCGGCGAACCCTCCCTTCGTGAACGCCCGGAGCAGGTTCAGCGTGGCCACGGACTGCTGGTAGGCGGTGACGAGCCGGTCGGGGTCCGGGATCCGGGCCCGGGCCACCGGAAGGTCGTCGTTCACCATGTGCCCGCGGAAGGCGTCGATCACCTCGTCCCCGACCCGTTCGGTCGGGGACGACCGTGGCTTGGCGAACTGCCCGGCGATGCGCCCCACCTTCACGACGGGCACCCCGGCGCCGTAGGTCAGGGCCACGCCCATCTGCAGGATCACCCGGAGCTTGTCCCGGATGCCGTCGGCGGTGAACTCTGAGAAGGACTCGGCGCAGTCGCCGGCCTGCAGGAGGAAGGCCCGGCCCTCTGCCGCCGCCGCCAGCGCACCGGTGAGCCGGCGGGCCTCGCCGGCGAACACCAGCGGCGGGAGCGCCGACAGCCGGGCGTGCACCCGCTTCAGCGCAGGGCCGTCCGGCCAGGTCGGTTGCTGTTCGGCCGGCCGGGTCCTCCACGAGTCGGGACTCCATGACGGCTGCTCGGACGGGCCTTCCGCGGACACGCTGCCAGCGTAGAGGCTGCACGCCTATGATCGACACATGGTGCACGGAGGTGCCGGTGAAGGACGGCGGTTGTCGCCGGGTCGGCGGGCCGTGCCCCCTGGAACCGTGTCGGTTCGGATCGGGACGCTGTCCGCGCCTGGTCGGTGCCCGTGACCGGTCCGGCTCGGATCGGGATCTTCGGCGGCACGTTCGATCCAGTCCATCTCGGTCATCTGCGGGCGGCGGAGTCGGTACGCCGGCGTCTCGGGCTGGACCGGATGCTCCTCGTGGTGGCCAACGATCCCTGGCAGAAGGACGCGAGAAGGACCGTGAGCCCGGCGGAGGACCGGTATGCGATGGTCGTGGCGGCAGCCCGGGACTTCCCGGGCCTGGAACCGAGCCGGTTGGAGATCGACCGGGGCGGTCCGTCGTACACGATCGACACCGTGACGGAGTTGCGGGTCTCGGATCCCACCGCCGAGCTGGTATTGGTCGTGGGGGCAGACATCGTGTCGGAGCTGCCCACGTGGCACGACGCCGAGGCGCTCCGTGACGCCGTCGTGGTCGCGGTCGTGCAGCGCCCGGGGGCCGAGGATGGGGCGCGACCGGCGGGATGGCGGTTCGTCCCGGTACCCGTCGAGCCGTTCGACGTCTCGAGTACCGATCTCAGACGGCGCGTGGCGAGCCGGGAGCCACTGGTGGGCCTGGTCCCGGCGGGGGTGATCCGCTGTATCGAACGATCGGGTCTCTACGTGGCGGAGGGATGAGCGCGGGTGCGGCACCGGGACGGCTCGCCCCGACAGTGCCGGGGCGTGTCCCGGACGGCAGTAGCGGAGACGGGGGCCACGGGTTGGGAGCAGACCACGGCAGCCGAGGCGGTGGTGGGTCGACGGAGGTCGGCAGCGGGGATCGACTCCCGCGGCGGCCGACTCCGGAACCCGTGCCGTCGCGACGGGAGCGGAGGGTGGCTCGCCGGGCGCAGCACCGGCTGGTCGCGTGGAGCGTCCTGGTGGTGGCGGCCGTCCTCGTTGCCGCGATCCTGCTGGTCCAGGTGGCGCGCGGTCGGCCCGCCCGGTCGCGACCAGCCGGAGTGACGGTGCCGGCGGTCCACCGGATCGTGGGAGGATCCGGACGTTGAACGTGGCGCACGCGATTGCGGTGACGCTGTGAAGGCACCAGAAGGAGGTACGCAGTGACGCCGATGGCTCCCGGGGTGACCCCCCGTCCGGTTCGTACGGTCCCCGAACGGAGCCTCCTGGCGGCGCGGGTGGCCGATGCCAAGCTGGGTGTCGACACCGTCGTGCTGGCGATGGACGAGATCCTCGGGATCACCGATGCCTTCGTGATCACCAGCGCCGGCAACGCCCGCCACGTCCGTACGATCGCCGAGGAGGTGGAGCAGCGGCTGAAGGAGGCGGGTGGCGGATCCCCGACCCGGATCGAGGGGCTGGACGACGCTCGCTGGGTGGTGTTGGACTACGGGGACTTCCTCGTCCACGTCTTCTTGGACGAGGCCCGTGCGTTCTACGACCTCGAGCACCTGTGGTCAGGTGCGCCGCGGATCCCATGGGCGGCGCCCTAGCCGGGGGTGGTCGACGCGGCGGCCGCCGACGGCGCGATGTCGGCAGCGTAGGTGGCACGGGTCACCGGGCTGGAGACTTGCACGCCGGCGGCCGTGGGAGCCTGCGTCGCCTGACCGGCAATCTGGAAGAGCACACCGCTGATTCCGGGTTGCGCCGTCAGCGTGAAGACGATCTGTGCGATCGCCAGGATCTGGTCCTGCCCGACTACCTGGATCGGGTTGGTCCGGAAGTCGACGGTGGCGATGCCGCCCGTGACGGTGACGGTGTCCCCCGAGACGCTCCCGGTGACGAAACTCTGGATGCCCGCAGTCGTCTCGGCTGCGGTGGGTCCGTCGAAGAGCGCGGCGAGGATCTGGTCGTAGCCGGCCGGCAGCGCGACGTCGCGGTGTTCGGGAACGAGGAGCTGGTTCGGGCCGACGAGATAGATCACCTCGGGGACGGCGACCGCGGGGGGCAGGGTGGTCGTGGTGGTGGTTGGAGGTGTCGGGTCCAGCAGCTGGAACGGGACCGACTGGCGCGAGATCGGCGCCGGAGCGGTATCGGCGATCCCGCACGCCGCCAGACACGTGGACGCGAGGACGATGGCGGCGATGCGCAGCGCTCCCGATCGGAGCGCTCCCCCAACCGGTCGGCTCATGGCGCTCACGGCGCACCTCCCGGCTCGTCTCCTGCCGGTGGATTCGGAGCGAGAGGGAGCTCGACGACGAAGCGGGCCCCCCCACCGGGGCCGTCCTCGACCCACACCTCGCCGCCGTGGAGCCGGACGTGCTCGGCGACGAGCGAGAGACCGAGCCCGGTGCCGTGTCCGCTCCCGCGCCGTCCCGAGTGGCGACCGCGGTAGAACCGTTCGAAGAGCCGATCGCGTTCGTCGAGCGGGATACCGTCGCCGTGGTCCTCGACGCCGATCCGGATGGCCGCTGCCGGTCCGCCGTCCCCGAGGCGGGGG
>DAHXOA010000131.1 GCA_027365145.1 Acidimicrobiaceae bacterium
AGGAGCAACTCGGCCAGGTTCCGGCTCATGCCGTTGCGCACCACGATGCGCAAGACCCCGACGTGCTCCTGGTCGGGGGGCATCCTGTAGGCGGGGACCTGCCAGCCGTGGAACCGGAGCCCGTCTGAGATGTCGAACACCGTGACGCCGGCCGTGTCGTCCTGCATCCTGAACGCGAACACCGGCAACGCGCTCCCGTCGGACACCAGCGCGAACGGGCCCATGTCGGCGACCTCGCCGGCCAGCCACATCGCCGTGTCCCGGCACGCCTGTTGCACCCGGGCGTAGCCTTCGAAGCCGAGACGGATGAAGTTGTAGTACTGGGCCACGATCTGTGCACCGGGTCGCGAGAAGTTGAGTCCAAAGGTCGGCATGCTTCCGCCCAGGTAGTCGACGTTGAAGACCAGGTCCTCCGGCAACGCCTCCCGGTCCCGCCACACGACCCAACCGACGCCCGGGTAGACGAGCCCGTATTTGTGCCCCGACGCGTTGATCGACTGCACGCGGGCAACCCGGAAGTCCCACGCCAGGTCGGGGTCGAGGAACGGGGCGACGAAGGCGCCGGACGCCCCGTCGACGTGGATCGGCACGTCGATACCCGTACGAGCCTGGAGATCGTCCAGAGCGTCCGCGATCTCGGCCACCGGCTCGAAGGCGCCGTCGAACGTCGAACCGAGGACGGCGACGACGCCGATGGTGTTCTCGTCGCAGTGCGCCACCGCGCCCTGCGCAGTCAGATGGGAGCAGTCGGCCTCCACCGGAACGAGCCGGGCCTCGACGTCCCAGTACCGGCAGAACTTCTCCCAACACACCTGGACGTTCGCTCCCATCACCAGGTTCGGCCGGTCCGTGGTGGCTCCCGCAGCCCGGCGGCGGTCCCGCCAGCGCCACTTCAGCGCCATGCCGCCGAGCATGCACGCCTCGCTCGAGCCCGTCGTCGACGTACCGGTGGCGTGCTCGGCGTCCGACGCGTTCCACAGGTCGGCGAGCATGTTGACGCACCGCAACTCCAGCTCGGCGGTCTGGGGGTACTCGTCCTTGTCGACCATGTTCTTGTCGGCGCACTCGTCGAGGAGGGTCCGGGCCTGGGGCTCCATCCACGTCGTGACGAACGTCGCCAGGTTCAACCTGGCGTTCCCGTCCAACATGAGCTCGTCGTGGATGACCTGATACGCCGTGTCCGGGGCCATCCCCTGCTCCGGCAGCCGGAACCGAGGAAGATCGGCAGTCTCCCCGCTGTCGGCGAACTGGGGCCGGAACGAGACGACGTCGTCGGCTCGGTCATCGTGCACGTGACCGTGGAGGGGCATGGGCGCGACGCTACTTCCCGCCCGTCCGCCGTCGCGGGCGCCCTGGGTCACAACCGGGGCGGCCGCCGCGGTGCGGTCGGGACACCGGCGCGCACGTCACCCGCACGTCCGTCGTGGACACCCGCACGTCTATCGTGGACACCCGCAGTTCAGCCGGGCACGATCGACGCGCTGGCGTCGTTCGGCACCAGCTCCACCCAGGTGTTCCCCGGTGCGAGGTCGATAGGCGTGCCGCTCGCCGTCACGAGCCGGGTGACCTGGGTGGTCGACGAACGCTCCCAGAAGCCGGTGATGGCGACACCGTTGCGGAGCACGGTGGCCGCGCCGCGGCCCACGGTGATGGAGTGGACGCCGTAGTCGCCCTCGGAGTCCTCCACGTAGGGACCCGGCACGGTGTTCACCCGTTCGACAACCACGTTCGCTGCCGAGAGCTGTGCCCCACTGGCGCCGTCTGCCGGGGTGCTTCCGTAGAAACGGAGCCAGCGTCCTGACGACGGCTGCCACTCCCAGGTCACCTCCAGGATCCCGCTGTAGTTCAGGTCGGCAGATGCCGCCGCGCTCACGCCCGCTCCGGAAGGCACCGCCGTCGAGTAGTCGAACAGGGCGGGGGGTGGAGTGGTGGAGTGGTCGAGCGCCCAGAGGCTCGACGTCGCGACGTAGAGGTTGTTGGGTGCGTAGCGAGCGGTACTCCGGTGGTAGAGGCCGTAGTGGTCGAAGTAGTTGGCGTCGAAGAGCGGGGAGGACGCCACCAGCGCCTGGTCCGGGTTGATGCCACCGGCAAAGCCGAAGATCGGGTGGCCGAGCTGCTCGAGCAGCTGCACGTCGATCCAGCGTGTCGAGCGCACCGGCCCCACCACCGGTGCCCCCTGGCACTGGTAGACGGCGATGAGCCTCGTGATCGCCCCTTCGATCGGGACCTCGAAGACGACGTCCGCCTTGGAGAGCCCACTCTGGGGCCGCGCCGACGGGTTGTTGCCGATCTTCACCGCCAGTGCGGGCCGGGCGGGAACGACCCCACCGGGCGCCGGCGTACCCGTGAGCGGGCAGACCGCGGTCGCGGTCGGCGGTGTCGTCGAGGTCGGCGTTGTCGAGCTGTTCGCCGGCTTCCCGGGTGCTCGGCCGGCAACTACCGCCGGCGACCGGGACACCAGGATGATGGCGGCGACGGCGGCGGCCACCACGACGACGGCGATGGACACCGGAAGAGCCTTGCTCCTGCGGCCTTCCGGCCGGCTGCCCCTGCGACCGCCCCCCCTCCCGTTCCTGGAGCCGCGGGCAGAGCTCGCCTTGGCATGTCGGTGTCGGCCCGGGGACGGATTGGTCGATGGCACCGGCTCACCATAGGTGGCCCGGCGGTGGGGTCGGTGACACGCCACGCCCCGGGGCAGGCCGACGGGGATCCGGCCCCCGTTCGGCCCGGGCTCTGATCCCGGCTCTGATCCCGGCTCCGGCCCAGATCAGTAGCTGTAGCCCCCGCTCGAGGACGGAGAAGACGTCGGCGTCGAGCTCGACGCCGCGGCGGCGTGCTCCACCGGGGACCCGTTGACCCCGACCGGGTACCACGTCCCACCGAAGGCGTGGATGCCGAACCCATTCACCTGACCAGCGGCCGAATCGCCGCTGAACGTGTACAGGGGATGGCCGCAGTACGCCACCTGGTGCGCGCCCGACGGCTCGGTGGCGACTCCGGCGCTGCCGGCCAGGCAGGACGCCTGCGTCCCCGATCCGCCCGTTGCGTGCTCACCCGCCGGCAGCGCGAGCGGAGGCCACGCGGCCTGGCACGCGCTCGAACACGTGCTGTGACCCGCAGAGTCGGCGGACAGCTCGTAGAGCGTCCTCCCGCCGGCATCGACGAGGATCCGCCCGTAGGTGGTGGACACCGCCGTGTCGACAGCGGGCCCTGTAGCGGCGTGCGTCGCCGTCGACGGAGACGACTTGGCGGTCTTCGCACTGGTCGAGCTCGTCGAACTGCTACAGGCAACGAGCACGACGCCAAGGAGGAGGGCCACTCCGATCGCTACCACCACCCGCCGGCCCGTGCCCGCACGCTCGTCGCTCATGGTCGATCCCCCGATCTGCACTCCCGTCACTGCCCTGACGGACCTCTCCGGTCTCGGGCACCACGGTCGGCCCACGCCGGCCCACCTGCTCCCCTGGGCGAGCAGGTCCGCCCGAGGCGAGGATACCGCCGCCTGGCCGGGGAACGCGGTCGGCCCCGGTGCTCGGAGTCACGGAAAGCCGTGGTGGATCCACGACGTCCACGGGCCCAGGAGCACGCTGGAGGCCATCAGCAGGCCGACGCCGAGGACGACGCTGGCCGCGACCACGCCCTGGCGGGTGCGAGCCCGGGGGAGGCGGTGGCGGAGGCGCCGGATCTCGGTCCTCCCGAGGTCGCGGCGAGCCAACCGGAACGCCCGGGGTGCATGGCAGGCGACATGGACGACGAGCACCGCGATCCAGAGGACAAAGCTCGCCTTGTGGAGGTCGTAGAAGAGCGGGGGTGCCCCCGGCCCTTTGACGAACAACACGATCCCGCTGGCGAACAGCGCGAGCGTCGACAGCGCGAGCACGGGCCCGAGGACCCGGAGCAGGAACGCCGGCGGCCCGGCGGCCCGGTACCGCCGGTCCCCGAGGTAGTAGCGGGTGAAGCGCCAGATCACCGACGTGAGCTTCAGGATCACCACCGGGATGAGGACGATGCCCACCGCGAGGTGCCAGAGGACGAACCGGTTGATCGACGCGAGCGTCAGCCCTTCGACCACCAGGAGCACCAGCAGCACGATCGCCGTGGCCCCCGTGATCCGGGCGTTCGCCTCCGGGCCACGCTGGCGCCGGGCATGCGGGGACTCGTCGAACCCGGCCACCCGCTCCATGCGGTTGACCAGACGCTCCACCCACCAGCGGGGCCGGTCGGGTGGGGGCGCGTCACCGGTGGGCTCGGTACTGCCGGCGAGCCGTGTGGGCTCGGTACTGCCGGCGAGCCGGGTGCTCGGTCCTCCGGGCGATGTCACGACGCAATCGCTACCACACCGCGGGCGCCCGATCGGCGCGGCACCGGCGCCGGATGCAACGCTGGCGACGGCTGGCAGGTGTGGCCGTCGGGTTTGCCGGCTCCTCGTGCCGAGGCATGGGGCGGCGCCGGATCCGTCCTGGCGACCGGCCCTGTCAACCGTTGGACCACGTCGACCGCGCCATGAGCCAGCAGAGCGGAGCCGGCCGCCGGAGGTCGGGACGCCGGGCTCGAAGTGGTCGTGCCCACGGCCCGCGCGATCCGAGCATGACCGGGACTCGCAGCCCATCGCCGGGGCCGACGTCGCGTCCGGTCGCGACTCCTACGGACAGCGACGTCGCCGTGGTCATCAGGGCGGCCGGCGCCGTCGAACTGCCCCTCCACGTCGCTCGGAGTGAACCATCCGTCACCTACGACCTCAGGCGGCGAGCGCATCGCTCGTGCGTCTACGAGAGCGTGGTCCAGCCGCCGCGGACGGGATCGGCCCTCGATGCTGAGCCCGCGGCAGGAACGCCTCGCGCTGATCGTCGCCGGGCTGACCGAGGCTGAGGGCTTTGCCCCGGCCGGTGGTGCAGCGCTCATCACCCGGGGTGACGGCTGGCGCCAGGCTGTGCATTCCGGCGAGAAAGCGACCGCCAGTACCGCCATCCCACCAAGCTTGGTCGAGTGACCGTCGCCGGCAATCCAAACCAGGACGTTGCGCCCGGTACGCCGGGAAGCATCCTGGGACAAGCCGGATTGACGAAGGAGGACCGGTGTGCACCTGCACGGTGATCGACGAACGAACCGCCACGGGGTGGAGCGCCTACGTCCCTACCCTTCAGGGCGTGGGCAACGTCCGGGGCGGACACGTCGTCGCAGCAGCGCACGGGGAGTCCTTCGCCCTGCTCCCTCCTGTGCCGAAGCTCGAAGACGACGATGTGCTGGAGAAGGCGATTGTCCTCTTCGAACCTGGTCGAGCTGCGGGAACGGCTCGAACTTCCAGTCAAGCCCCGCACGAAGTGATCGTAGCATAACTGCTACGATCACTTCGTGACCGACATCCCTGCACGCGACCTTCGCAACGACGTCAGCGCCGTGCTTCGTCGGGTCGAGCGCGGCGAACGCCTCAGGGTGACGGTGAGCGGCCGCCCGGTCGCCGAGTTGCTCCCCCTGCCGTCCCGGCCGAGATCGATGGCCTGGAGCGCCTTCATCCGCGCCAGCGATCGCTGGCGGGCCGATCCCGGGCTGGCTCGTGAGCTGGCAGACCTCCTACCCGATACGACTGACGACCTCCCGATCCCGTGACCGCTTCCGGCGAGCGCGTCGATCGGGAGGTGGCGCTCGCCGACACGTCGCTGTTCATCGCCATCGAGCAGGACCGACCACTCTCCTCCCAGCCGCCTGATCGCGTTGCCGTGTCGGTCATCACCGTGGGCGAGCTACGGCTCGGGGTCCTCGCCGCGCAGGACGGACCGACCCGAGCTCGACGGCTAGC
>DAHXOA010000138.1 GCA_027365145.1 Acidimicrobiaceae bacterium
CATCGAACCGTGGAACGTGGCGTCGCCGAAGGAGAACACCCCGCCGTCGGAGGCGACCAGCCAGTAGCCCTGGCCGGTCGGGGTGGCCGCCATGCCCACGATCGGCGCGTCGAGGTGGGTGCCGCCCATCGAACCGAAGAACGCGGCGTCACCGAAGGCGAAGATGCCGCCGTCGGCGGCGACCAACCAGTAGCCGGTGCTGGAGGGCGTCCGGGCCATCCCCACGATCGGCGCATTGAGGTGGGTGCCGCCCATCGAACCGTGGAACGACGACGACCCGAAGCTGAAGATGCCGCCGTCCGATCCCACCATCCAGTAGCCCGCACCGGCGGGCGACGCCGCGTGCGGGGCCGCCGCCGGGGCGGCAGCGGCCGGCGAAGCGGGGACCGCGGCCACCGCCAAGGTGCCGAACGCCACCAGCAAGGAGGCGAGGACGGCGAACCTCCGCACGATCCTGTTCCGCACTCCCTGTCCGGCCCGACCCCGGACGTCAGTACCTCGGCGACGACGCACCATGATTCCCCTCCCGACGCACTCGATGACCGACACCGATCTACCACCACCGTTCCCGCGGCGTCAAACCTTCCGACCGGGTCGGCCGGAGGATCCGGACCCGTCGACGGCCGTGTCCCATCGCTCGACCGTCGCCCCGATCCGGGCGGGGCCGTCTCCCGGGGCGACACGGCAACCCCGTCGGATGTGGCAGGCTTCGGGCGTGTCCGCCACCGTCCCCGGCTCCGATCGGCCAGTGAGCGAGTTCGATCGTGCTGCGGCACTCGAGCGCCTGGCGGCGGAGCACTTCGACGTGCTGGTGATCGGCGGTGGCATCACCGGGGTCGGGGTCGCGCTCGACGCGGCGAGCCGCGGGCTGAAGACCGCCCTGGTCGAAAAGGACGACTTCGCCTCCGGGACCTCGTCGAAGTCCTCCAAGCTGGTCCACGGCGGGCTCCGTTACCTTCAACAGCGCGAGTTCAAGCTGGTCTACGAGAACTTGGCCGAGCGCCAACGACTGCTCGAGAACGCCCCCCACCTGGTCACCCCGCTCCCGTTCCTGATCCCGCTCTTCGGGCGCGACGGGGTCCTCAATCGCAGCGTGGCCCGGGTCTACCGCACGGCGCTGTGGTTGTACGACCTGACCGGCGGGGTACGCATCGGGCGGCGCCACCAGAAGGTCGACCGGGACGAGGCCCTGGCCCACCTCCCTACGCTCCGGGCCGACCAGCTGGTGGCCGGGTTCCTCTACTGGGACGCCCGTACCGACGATGCCCGCTTGACCCTGGCGGTCGCCCGGACCGCGGTCCTCGACCACGGCGCGGTGATCGCCAACCACCTTCGGGTCAGCGATCTCACCACCGGACCGGACGGCATGGTCAGGGGAGCGACGGTGGTGCCGGACGGCGGGGAACCGTTCGACGTCCGCGCCTCGGTGGTGGTCAACGCGGCGGGTGTCTGGGCCGACCGCGTCCGCACCCCCGACGAGCAGCGCGATCCCCTCACCATCCGGCCGGCCAAGGGTATCCACGTCACCGTCCCTGCCAGCGCCTTCCCTTGCGACATCGCCGCGGTGATCCCGGTGCGCTCCGACCACCGGTCGATCTTTGTGGTGTCGTGGGGCGACCAGGTCTACCTGGGCACCACCGACACCGAGTGGGATGGCCCCCTCGACGACCCGAGCTGCCTGCCCGAGGATGTCGACTACATCCTCGATGCGGCGAACGCCGTGGTCAACACCGCGATCACCCGCAGCGACATCACCGGTATCTGGACTGGCCTGCGGCCCTTGCTCGCCCCGGTCGAGGGCCACCACGCCCCGAGCGAACGGACCGCCGATCTCTCCCGTCGCCATACGGTCCGTACGTCGGCGCACGGGGTGGTCACCGTGACCGGAGGCAAGTTGACCACCTACCGCAAGATGGCCGAGGACACCGTCGACGCGGTCGTCGCCCGGATCGACCGCCCGGCGCTGCCCTGCTCGACCACCCACCTCCGGCTGCGGGGCGCAGGGACAACGGATCGACAGCGACCGATGCTGCCTCCGACCGCTCCGGCGGCCGCGGCTCCTCACCCGGCCGACCCGGCAGCGCGTGCCGCCGCACACCTGGCCGGCCGCTACGGGACGGAGACGCCCCAGGTGCTCGCCCTCGTCGATGGCCGGCCCGAGCTCCTCGACCCGCTGGTCCCCGGCCTGCACTACCTCGGAGTCGAAGCGCTCTACGCGGTCCGATTCGAGATGGCCACCTCGCTGGCCGACGTGCTGGACCGCCGGACCCGGGCCGTCCTGCGGGATGCCCGTGCCACCGCGAGCGCCGCTGGGTCAGTGGCGGACCTGATCGGACCCGAGCTGGGGTGGGGCCCCGAGCGTTGCCGCCGGGAGGCAGCCGCCTATGCCGAGGCTGTCCGCGGCGATCTCGAGCGGGCCGGATTGGACGCCCGGTCCGCTCCCGTCGGGGTATCGAGCGCACCACCCGACCGGACCCACGCCGGGGAAGCGGGGCCAGTCCCCGTCAGCACCGACGAGACGAATGGAGTCCAGTGACCCAACCCACGCCGGTGACCCCGGTCGACACCCCCCCAGATCAGGCGACCGACCGCATCGACAGCCCGAAGATCGGAGTTGACGAGCAGCTCTTGCGCCAGCTTTCCGACATCTGCGCCACTGTCAGCACCGACGCCGGCGACCGGATGGACTCCGGACGCGACTGGTGGCCACTCGCCATCGGATGGGCGGTCGACGGCCAAGTGCCCAGCCGACCGGCAGCCGTCGCCCGGCCGACGTCGACCGGCGAGGTGGCCGCCGTACTCGCCCGGTGCAACGAGGCCCGGGTGCCGGTCACCGCGGCCGGGGGTCGCAGCGGGGTATGTGGAGCCTCCGTCCCGCTGTTCGGCGGGGTGACCCTCGACCTGTGCGACCTGGCCGGGATCGGCGACGTCGACTCGGAGTCTCTGATCGCCGACCTGCGGGCCGGCACCTTCGGCCCCGACGTCGAGTCGGGCCTCCAGGACGGCTACGGACTGACGCTCGGCCACTGGCCCCAGTCGATGGCGCTCTCCACCGTGGGAGGCTGGCTGGCCTGCCGCGGCGCCGGGCAGTACTCGAACCGCTACGGAAAGATCGAGGACATGGTCCTCGGCCTCGAGGTGGTGCTCGCCGACGGCACCGTGGTCCGCACCGGAGGGCACGGCCCCCGATCGGCCACCGGTCCCGACCTCACCCAGTTGTTCGTGGGCAGCGAGGGCACCCTCGGGGTGATCACCGAAGGCCGCTTCCGTGTCCACCCACGTCCCGACGGGTCGGGCCGCCGTGCCTTCGGGTTCGCCACCTTCGCCGACGGGTTGGACGCCTGCCGTCGCATCCTCCGCCGGGGAGCGACCCCGGCCGTCCTCCGGCTCTACGATGCCACCGAGTCGGGTCGGTCGTTCGACCACCCCGAGACCAACGTGCTGATCGTGGCGGACGAGGCGGACCCGGGGCTCGTCGATGCCACGCTGGCCGTCGTCGACCAGGAGTGCTCCGGAGCACAGGCCCTCGACGACGCCCTGGTCGGCCGCTGGATGGAGCAGAGAAACGACGTGTCGGCACTGGCCCCCCTGTGGCGGAACGGGATCGTGGTCGACACCATCGAGATCTCGGCCCGTTGGGCCGCGCTCCCCGGACTGTACGACGCAGTGCTCGACGCGCTGGGGCGCATCGAGGGGACGCTGGCCGCGTCGTCCCACCAGTCGCACGCCTACACCGACGGCGCCTGCCTCTACTTCACCTTCGCCGGCCGCTCCCCTGATGCCGGTGCCGGTGCCGGGGCAGGTCGGGCCGGCGGCGATGCCGGTTCCGACCCCGGCCAGCGTTCCTGGGCGGAGCAGTACTACACCACGGCATGGGACGCGGTGACCGAGGCGACGATGGCGGCCGGGGCGGCCATCAGTCATCACCACGGCATCGGGCTCAATCGTGGGCGGTTCCTGGCGGGAGCGCTCGGGCCGGCGTTCGACGTGCTCTCCTCGATCAAGGACGTCCTCGACCCCCACGGGATCCTCAACCCGGGCAAGCTGGGCCTGGCCCACCCCTTCGGGAATCCGGGCTGGCCCGGTTCGGGCTCCCGGCCGTGACCATCCTGGTGATCGATGTGGGCACGTCCGGGGTACGGGGCGCCATCGTCGACGGTGACGGGAACGTGACCCATATCCACCACGTCCCCGTACTGCCGGACAGCCCGTTCCCCGGCCTGGTGGAGTTCGACGCCACGGCCATGGCGGCGGCCGTCCTGGAGGTCGCCGGCCGTTCACTGGCCGACGGCGGACCGGTCGAGGCGGTGGGCATCGCCAACCAACGGGCGTCGACCGTGGTCTGGGAACGGGACAGCGGTCGCCCGGTCGGACCAGGGATCGGATGGCAAGATCTCCGCACGGTCGGCACCTGCCTCGAGCTCCAGGCCCAAGGGATCCGCTGCGCCCCCAACGCGTCCGCCACCAAGGTGGCCGCCATCCTCGACCAGGTCGACCCCGACCGCGCCCGCGCCGAGCGGGGAGACCTGGTCTTCGGCACCGTAGACAGCTGGGTGGCCCGCACGCTGAGTGGGACCGACCTGCACGTGACCGACGCAACCAACGCCGGGGTCACCGGACTGGTCACCCGCGAGGCCTCGGGCTGGGATCCGGCGATGCTCGACGCACTCCGCATCCCACCGACCATGCTCGCCACGATCGTCGACTCCAGCGGGATCGTCGGCGAGGCCGCAGCGCTGGACGGCGCTCCCCCCATCGCCGGCATGGCCGGTGACCAGCAAGCGTCGCTGGTGGGCCAGGGGTGCACCCGACCCGGTCTGGCCAAGGCCACCTTCGGCACCGGGGGCATGCTCGACCAGTGCGTCGGACCCGTCCGCCCCCCGTTCCCGGCCCGTGGGGCCGCCGGCACCTTCCCCGTGGTGGCCTGGCAACGCGGCGGCGCGGTCACCTGGGGCATCGAGGCGATCATGCTCTCGGCCGGCACCTGCGTGGAGTGGCTGCGCGACGACCTGGGACTGATCGGGAGTGCCGACGAGTCGGAGGCGGTGGCCGCGGCGTGTGACGACACCGGGGACGTGTGGTTCGTCCCTGCACTCCTCGGGTTGGGCACGCCGGTGTGGGACTTCGGTGCCCGGGGGACCTTCGTCGGGATCACCCGGGGCAGCGGTCGACCCCACCTGGTCCGGGCCGTGCTCGAGGGCATCGCCCACCGCGGTGCCGACCTGCTCGAGGCGGCCGAGCACGACTCAGGGTTGGCGATCGACTCGCTCCGCATCGACGGAGGTATGTCGGCCAACGCCGTGTTCACCCAAGCCCTGGCCGACGCCTGCGGCCGCCCGGTGGAGATCGCACCGGTGCTCGAGGCGACCACGCTGGGGGCAGCCTCGCTGGCCGGTCTGGCCATCGGCACCTGGGGAGACGAGGGAGAGCTGGCCGACGCCTGGTCCCCCCGGGCCATCGTGGAGCCCCGTGGCACCGACACTGATCGCAGGGCACGCCGAGAACGGTGGCTGGCCGCCCGGGCTCGCTCCGAAGGAACCATTCCCGAGCTGTCGGCGCTCGACTTCTGACGGTCCAACGCCCGCGGTTCCGGCGCGGTGGGCGGTCCGACGGCAACCCCTGAGCGTCGCCCGGTAACGTAGCGGTCGCGGGTGTTCCGCGACCAGCGCAAGCGTGTGCCACGCCGGTGGCCAGGGGGACGAAGCCATGACGACCGACACGGGCTCCGGTATCACCGGCGCCACCACCGGCGGCGTGCCGGCGACAGGGACCGTCTCGGCGACAGGGACCGTCTCGGCGACAGGGACCGTCTCGGCGACAGGGACCGCCTCGGCCACGGAGAGCAGAGCGGACGGCGGTGCGACTCTGGTCCCCGGCGCACCGATCGACCCGGCCCGCTTCGACGAGGCCGTCGGGGTCGCCCGCTCCCTTCACGTCGCGCTGTCCGGCGTGCTGCTCGGTACCCCGGGAGCAGTCACTGCGGCGGTGGTGGCTGCGCTGGCCGGCAGCCACCTGCTGATCGAGGACGTCCCGGGAGTCGGCAAGACGGTCCTGGCCCGGTCGCTGGCCACCAGCATCGGCGCCTCGCTCTCGCGGATCCAGGGGCACCCCGACCTACTGCCTTCCGACGTGACCGGGGTGTCCGTCTTCGCGTCGGACACCAACACCTGGGAGTTCCGGCGCGGGCCGGTCTTCGCCCACGTGGTGCTGCTCGACGAGCTGAACCGGACGCCCCCCCGGACCCAGTCGGCGCTGCTCGAGGCGATGGAGGAGCACCAAGTCACCGTGGACGGAGAGTCGTGGCCCCTCCCCCGGCCCCACCTGGTGATCGCCACCCAGAACCCGGTCGGCCAGCTCGGGACCTACCCGCTGGTGGAGAGCCAGCTCGACCGTTTCGGCCTGTCTACCTCGATCGGTTATCCGGACGAGGAGGTCGA
>DAHXOA010000006.1 GCA_027365145.1 Acidimicrobiaceae bacterium
TGACCGACCCGTCGGCGTGCACCGTGGCTCGACCGATGTAGGAGCCCGACACATGGAACGTCAAGGTGGCGGTAGAACCCTGCGTGGTCGGCAACGTGAACGTGAAATCCTCACCTTGGCGGTCGACGGCCTTGTTGATGCCGACGTACCTCAGCAGCTGTGAGAGGGGGTCGACCTGGGCAATGGGATTGGAGACCGTCTGGGTGTAGTAGCGCCGCGCCGACGCCGGTGCGCTCACCGGGAGGGCGGCGCTCTCGTAGACGAGGTCACCGATGGCCACGATGTAGGACCGCCGCCCCGAGACGGTCTCGTACCCGGCCAGCCGGTCAGGTGCCTCGAAGACGAAGTGCTGCACCACGCGACCCGACGACCCCGTCGTCACCAGCTGCTCGGAGTAGCTGGTCGCCGCCGTCGTGTTGTCGGCCGCAGCCTTCAGGCCGGTCACGGGCTCTGAAGGGGCGGCAGTGACGCCCAGGGCAGCTGCGCCCCCGGCCACCACGACCACCATGACGAGGAGGAGCCAGCAGAGGACACGGCGAGGATCCGACATCCCCTAGACGTTAGGCCATCGCGACACGTGAGGGGATCAGATCCCGATCCTCTGGGCCAGGAGCTCCCGGTGGTAGGAGGGATCGCCGAAGAGCAGCTCGGAGGACTTCGCCCGCTTGAAGTAGAGGTGGGCAGGGTGCTCCCACGTGAACCCGATGCCACCGTGGATCTGGATGGTCTCGGCGGCGGCGTGAAAGAACGCCTCCGAGCAGTAGGACTTGGCCAGGCTGGACACGACCGGGAGCTCGTCGGAGTCCTCGGCTGCCACCCATCCGGCGTAGTACGCCGCGGACTTGGCCGACTCGACCTCGAGGAGCATGTCGGCACACTTGTGCTTGATGGCCTGGAAACTCCCGATGGGCCGACCGAACTGGATCCGGGTCTTGGCGTACTCGACCGAGCTGTCGAGGCACCGCTGGGCCCCACCCACCTGCTCGGCGGCGAGCGCCACCACCGCCAGCTGGAGTGTCTTCACCAGACCGTCCTCGGCTCCCCCGTCGGCACCGACCAGCCGCGCCGGCGTGGACGCGAACTCCAGGCGGGCCTGCTTGCGCGTCTGGTCCATGGTGGCGAGCGACTTCCGCGTGAGGCCAGTCGCGTCGCCGTCCACGGCGAACAGGCTGAGGCCGGCCGGCGTCCGGCCCACCACCAGCACCAGGTTGGCGGTGGCACCGTCGATGACGAAGCTCTTATGCCCGTCAAGCACCCACCCGTCGCCCGAAGGCGACGCCGACAGCGTGACGGCGTCGGGCTCCCACCGGCCGCTGTCCTCGGTGAAGGCGAGGGTGGCGATGGTCTCACCCGAGGCGATCCCCGGGAGGTACGCCCGCTTCGCCTCGTCGTCACCGGAGGTGAGCAGCGCGTTTGCCGCCAACGCCACGGTGGAGAAGAACGGAGCGCACAGCAACGCGGCGCCCATCTCCTCTAGCACCACGATGAGCTCTACGTAGCCGAACCCGGCACCACCGAACTCTTCGGGGATGGTGAGCGACTGGAGCCCGAGCTGCTCGGCCATCTGGGCCCACACGGCCGGGTCGTAGCCCTCGTCGGTGGCCATGAGCCGTCGGACCTCGGTCTCGGGCGACTTGTCCTCGAGGAACCGCCGGACCGAAGCCCGCAGCTCGTCCTGCTCCTCACTGAAAGCAAAGTTCATGGCGCTCTCCATCCCCCTTCGCAGTCCCCGGACGGGAAAAGTCGTGCCTGTGTTCTACCAGAACCGACCGTCCGTTGACCAACAGGTCAAGGGGCTATGGGCTCCCCCGCTGGCGCGATCCCAGCCTTCGCCCTTCTCCCCGGCTCGGTGCCGGAGTGTGCTCCCGACGGTGCAGGCAGTACGCTCGGGAAAGGGTGATGCCGTGAGCCAGACCATCGTCGACTACGAGGATGCGACCGTCGAGGTCCACCGGGTGGTGGTGGGCCCGGTCGACAACAACGTCTACATCGTGCGGTGCCGGGCCAGCGGGGACGCCCTGTTGATCGACGCCGCCAACGAGCACGACCTGCTGGTGGAGCTGTGCCGGGAGCTGGGCGTGCGCCGGGTCGTGGAGACCCACGGGCACTGGGACCACATCCAGGCCGTCGAGGCCGTCCGGGATGCCGGCTACGACGTGGCCGTCACGGCGGCCGACGCCGAGATGCTCCCCTCCTACGACCAGATCCTGGAGGACGCGTCGGTGATCGAGGTCGGACGCCTGCGGATCGAGACCATGGCCACGCCGGGCCACACCCCGGGGTCCATGTGCTTCGCCGTTGCCGGCACACCCCTGCTGTTCACCGGGGACACGCTGTTCCCCGGTGGACCGGGCAATACCTCCTTCGAGAACGCCGACTTCGCCACCATCATCTCCTCGATCGAGCAGCGGATCTTCGCCCGATTTGGCCCCGACACCCTGGTCCTTCCGGGACACGGCGCTTCGACCACTGTGGGCGCCGAGTCGCCCCACCTCGACGAGTGGGTGGCCCGGGGCTGGTAGCCGGCTGACGAAGCACCAGCCGGGCGCCTGGCAGGTGTTCAAGCCGGCCGGCCGAACACCTGGTGCCTCGCGCAGCCCGGTCGGCCAAAGCTGGTCGAGCCGAGCTGCCCGGTCACACGGCGGTCGACGGGTGGCGCGGGGCCCGGATCAGCTCGATCTCGGGGGGGAGGCCGGAGACGGTGAACCCCCCGGGGACGCCGTCGCCCACCTCGATCGTCACCCGGGCCCCGGCCAGCGGGATGCCCTCCACCCGGAGATGGCCGATGCCCTCTGGCAGCGACGGGTACACCCACGTTTTCCCGTAGGGGATCCAGGGGTCGAGCCGGAGGAGGGTCCGGAGGCAGAGCAACGGGGACGCCGCCGACCACGCCTGGGGCGAGCACGACGTCGGGTAGCCAACCGGCACCGACAGCTCCCCCCGACCGAGCCCGCTGAACAGCTCGGGCAGCCGTCCGCCCAGTGCCGAACCGGCGTCGACGAGACCGAGGACGATCTTCCGGGCAGCGTCGTCGAACCCGTAGCGAGCCAGACCGGCTGCCACGATGGCGTTGTCGTGGGGCCATACCGAACCGCCGTGGTAGCTGATCGGGTTGTACCCGCCGTTGCGGGAAGAAAGGGTCCGGACGCCCCATCCGGAGAACATCTCGTCATCCATGAGGCTCCTGGCCACCAGGGGGGCCTTCTCCTCGTCGACGATCCCGGTCCACAGGCAGTGGCCCACGTTGGACGTCACCGAGTCGATCGGCCGCTTGTCCGCGTCCAGGCCGACGGCGAACGATCCCCGTTCCTCCAGCCAGAAGTCGCGGTTGAAGGCTTCCTTCAGCGCCCGGGCCTTGGCCCGGTACCGTCCGTAGGTGGCAGGGTCTCGCGCCTCGAAGGCGAAGTGGGCGCGGGCCAGGTAGGCCCCGTAGACGTAGGCCTGGACCTCGGAGAGGGCGATCGGCGCCTGGGCGATCCTGCCATCGGCGTAGCGGATCCCGTCCCAGCTGTCCTTCCAGCCCTGGTTGACCAACCCGCGATCGGTGGCCCGGTGGTACTCCACGTAGCCGTCCCCGTCGGCGTCGCCGAACCGCTCGATCCACTCGATGGCCCGCTCGGCATTGGGCAGGAGCTGGTCGACCACGTCACGCCCGACTCCCCACCGCCGCAGCTCCCCGAGCAGCATGACGAAGAGCGGCGTGGCATCTGCGGTGCCGTAGTAGATCGATCCCCCACCGAGAGACAGGGAGGCGGCATCCCCGAAGCGCATCTCGTGGAGGATGCGGCCCGGCTCCTCCTCGTGGCGGGGGTCGACCGTGCTCCCCTGGAACCGGGCGAGGGTCTGGAGCACACCGAGTGCCAGATCGGGATCCACGAGCAGCGCACTCCAGGCCGTCAGGAGCGAGTCACGCCCGAAGACGGTCATGAACCACGGTGCGCCCGCCGCCACCACCACCCGCTCGGGGAAATCGGGATCGAAGATCCGCAGCGCGCCCAGATCCTCGGCGCTCCTCGCCACCACGGCAGCCAGACCGGCGTGATCGGTGACGACCTCGGGGACCTGCCGGCGCCACCGGGCCATCCGCTCAGCCGGCTCCGCCCGCTCCACGGGTTGCCCACACCGGTAGCGGGGATGGAGCACCTCACCGTCGACGATCGGCGCCACCTCGATGCACGTCGACCACTCGCCCCGGGCGGGCACGATGACCTCGAAGGTGGCAAGGCCCGGCGTCAGAGTGACCGGGCCCTGGAAACGAAGCTCCACCCCGCGCAGGACCCCGCCACGGCGGTAGGTGTGCACGATCGTGTCGGGGAACGTGGTGCCGGAGCCGGGGGATCCCGCCGGTTGTCGTCCCGCCGGGGGCCGTCCCGCTGAGGTCTGGGCCGCTGAGGTCTGGGCGACGGAGATCTCGGCGGCTGGGGTCTGTCCCGTGGCGGTCGGCGCCGACCGGTTGGTGACGGTGACCGCGGTCTCACCAGCCGGGTCGCGGCCGGCCCGACCTTCCTTCACCGCAAAGAGGTTGGCGAAGTCGGACCCGGCGAGGAGCTCGACCCGGCAGTACGTGGGCTCGGCGGCGAAGTTCCGGATGACCAGGTCCTCGCGCATGCCCTGCCCGACGTAGCGGGAGCGGAACACGAGGAGCGTGGAGTCGGCCCGCCCCACCGGCGGCAGGGACCGGGAGACGAACGTGGAGGTGAACGGATCGTCCGCCGTGGCCGCCAGTGACTCGGTCGGAGCCCCGTTCACGAGGAGCTCGAACCGGGACAGGATGCGGGTGTCGCGGAAGAACAGCCCCTGGGCCGCCCCGACCGAGACGTCCCCGGACCGGGCCGAGATGGCGAAGGTGGACTCGTCCACCAGCGTCACCACGCCACTTCCGGGGTCGACGCTCGTCACCGGTCCGGCGTAGTTGAACGGGTCGGCCATCGGGTCACCGTAGTGGACACCTGCTGGTCGTCGATAACCCGAGCACAGAAGCTCCCGGATCGAGGGCTCCCGGACCCTGCCACTCGGGGGCAGTTCCCGACCTACATGGATTCCTCCTACCGACGTAGGGGAAATCACCGGCGTACGGGTAGACTGGCATCGTGCCCGAAGAGAACCCCCTCCGCTCGCCTGGTCCACCGAGCCGTGTCGGTGACGCGGTGGCGCCCGGGACGGGTGCAACCACCTCCGGGCCCGGCGCCACGACCGGCGAACCCGGCACCGCTCCCCTCCTGGAGGTCGTGGACCTCCACGTTTCGGCGGACGGTGTCCCGATCCTGAAGGGGGTCGACCTCAGCGTCGGAGCCGGGAGCGTCCACGCCCTCATGGGTCCGAACGGCTCGGGGAAGTCCACCCTGGCCAAGGTCCTGCTCGGCGATCCCGCCTACCAGGTGACCCAGGGCGCGATCCGCTTCCAGGGCGAAGACGTCACCGCCTGGCCCACCGACGTCCGAGGGAAGGCCGGTATGTTCCTCGCCTTCCAGGACCCCGAGTCGATCGCCGGCGTGCCGGTCCTCCAATTCCTCCGCCAGGCGCTCTCCGCCCGGCGGGGCGAGGACCTCTCGGTGCTCGAGATCCGGCTGTCGATGATGGAGTGGATGGAGAAGCTGGGCATGGACCCGGCCTTCGGGGAGCGCCACTTGAACGACGGGTTCTCCGGGGGGGAGAAGAAGCGCAACGAGATCCTCCAGATGGCGCTGCTCGAGCCGGAGTTCGCCGTCCTCGACGAGACCGACTCCGGCCTCGACGTCGACGCCCTGCGCATCGTGGCCCGGGGGGTGCGCACGGTGCGGGAGACCCGGCCCGACCTCGGGGTCCTCGTGATCACCCACTACCGGCGGATCCTGGACGAGCTGTCCCCCGACGCCGTCCACGTGCTCGTCGACGGCGCGGTCGTAGCCGAGGGCGGCCCCGAGCTGGCCGCACGACTCGAGCAGGAAGGGTACGACCCGTGGCGACCGTGAACGACACGGATCGGGGCATCGCCGCACTCAAGCGGGACTTCCCCCTGCTGGACCTGACGGTGCACGGCCACCCGATCGTGTTCCTGGACTCGGCCGCCTCGTCACAGCGACCTCGTCAGGTGCTCGACGCCATGCGCACCTACGACGAGACGACCCATGCCAACGTGCACCGTGGCGTGTACGGGATCGCCGAGGAAGCCACCCGCCAGTTCGAGGCCTCACGGGCGGCGGTGGGCCGGTTCATCGGCGCCCCGGACCCGGCCCGGGAGGTCGTCTTCACGAAGAACGCCACCGAGGCGGTCAACCTGGTCGCCCACTCCTGGGGACGCCGCCACCTCCACGACGGCGACGTGGTGGTCCTGACCGAGATGGAGCACCATGCCAACGTGGTGCCGTGGCTCATGCTGGCCGAGGAACGGGCCATCGAGCTGCGGTGGATCCCCATCGACGACGAGGGGCGGCTCGTGCTCGACCACCTCGAGGATCTGGTGGACGGGGCCAAGCTGGTCGGTGTGACGGTCATGTCCAACGTCCTGGGCACGCTCAACCCCATCGCCCGCATCGCCGAGGCCGCCCACCGGGCCGGCGCCCTCGTGCTGGCCGACGGCGCCCAGTCGGTGCCCCACCTCCCCACCGACGTGACCGCTCTCGGATGCGACTTCCTGGCCTTCAGCGCACACAAGATGCTGGGCCCGACCGGCATCGGGGTCCTGTGGGGGCGGGCGGCGCTGTTGGAGGAGATGCCGCCGTTCCTCGGCGGGGGGGAGATGATCCTCGACGTCCGGAAGGAGGGGTTCACCCCCAACGACATCCCGTGGCGGTTCGAGGCCGGGACGCCACCGATCACCGAGGCCATCGGGCTGCACGCCGCCGTGCGCTACCTGGAGGCCGTCGGGATGGATCGGGTGCGGGCCCACGAATTGGACCTCACCCGGTACGCGCTGGGATCCCTGGCCGAGCGGTTCGGGGGCGACCTCACCATCTTCGGACCACCCGAGGCCGAAGAGCGGGGCGGCGTGCTCTCCTTCGCCTACCGTGGGATCCACCCCCACGACCTGTCCCAGGTGCTGGACCAGGCCGGCGTGTGCATCCGGGCCGGTCACCACTGCGCCAAGCCGCTCATGCGCCGCATGGGGTGCACGGCCACGGCCCGGGCCTCGGTCGCCCTGTACAACGACGAGCAGGACATCGACGCCCTGGCCGACGCCCTGGCCGAGGCCGGACGGTTCTTCGCGTGAGGCTCCGCACACGCCGTGGAGCGGGCACACCGACGGGCGCGGACGTGGCGGTCGGCTCGCCGCCAGGCGCGGACAGGCTGAAGGGTCTTGCCGGTACGGGCGGTACGCTCGGCTCGACGACCCGTGCCGACGACCGATGGAGGGCCTGATGCCTGGACTCGAAGACCTCTACCGGGAGATCATCCTCGACCACTACCGCTCGCCCCGGAACCGGGGTGAGCTGGAGTCGCCCCCCGCGCAGCGCGTGGAGGGGTTCAACCCCCTGTGCGGCGACGAGATCGTGGTGACCCTGCGGGTGGAGGGTGACACCCTCGCCGACATCAAGATCGCCGGGACCGGCTGCTCCATCAGCCAGTCCTCGGCGTCGCTCATGTCTGCGACGGTGAAGGGGAAGCCGGTGACCGAGGTCCGTGACCTCATCTCCACCTTCAAGTCCATGATGTCCATCCACGAGTCCACCCTGCCGGGCGACGCGGCCGGGCCGAGCGCCGGCGTGGACGGCGCGGGTGGCGGGGATCATGAGGACGGCACAGCCGCCGGCCTGTCCGGCCATCAACGGTCCGTAGTTTTCGTTGTTCCCGATTCCGCCGCTCTCTACAGAGTCATGAACCAATCACGCGAGTCTAAGGGACAGCCCGCCGGTGGGCAGTTCGCCGCCAAGTCCAACCCCGA
>DAHXOA010000019.1 GCA_027365145.1 Acidimicrobiaceae bacterium
CGGCGCGACGATCGTGCTCGTGCCCGTGGGCGCCACCGAGCAACACGGGCCACACCTCCCCCTCTCCACCGACACCGACATCGCGGTGGCGATCGCCCACGCCGCCGCCGCCCGGCGGCCGGACGCCCTCGTCGCGCCCCCGCTCCCCTACGGGGCAAGCGGCGAGCACCAAGCGTTCCCCGGGACGATCTCCATCGGTCAGGCTGCCGTCGAGCTGGTCGTCACGGAGCTCACCCGCTCCGCATCCCCGATGTTCCGTCTCGTGGTGTACATCTCGACGCATGGCGGGAACGCAGAGGCGATGGCTCGATCGGTGGCGCGGCTCCGGACCGAAGGGCACGCCGTGCACGCCTGGTCACCTCGGTGGCGGGGCGACGCCCACGCCGGGAGGACGGAGACGTCGGTCATGCTGGCGATATCCGGAGACCGGGTGCGCCTGGACCGGGCTGTCGCCGGGAACACGACGCCGCTCTCCCGCCTGCTCCCCGAGCTCCGGGTCGGGGGTGTGCGCACCGCCAGCGTCAACGGTGTGCTCGGCGACCCCGACGGTGCCTCGGCAGAGGAGGGCAGGATCCTGATCGAGTCCGCCACCGCCGACCTGGCCGCCATGCTCGACACGTGGGCCCGGCCGGGCGCGGCCGACCTGGACATCGGCACGGCAACTCCCGACCGGCCCGAAGGGGACCGGCGGTGAGCCGGGCCGCGGTGAGCCGGGCCGCCGTGGTCATCGGGGCGGCCCGAGGTATCGGGGCGGCCACGACGCGCCTGCTCGCCGAGACCGGCTGGTCGGTGCTGGCCGTCGACCGGGGATCCGACGACCCCCGGCTCCCCTACGCTCTGGGCTCGGTTCGCATGCTCGAAGAGCTGGCGACCGAGGCCGGCTCCCCCGCCCATCCGGTCGTGGCCCGGGTTGCCGACACCTGTGACGAAGCCGGCCTGGTCGGGGCCATCGGGGAGGCAGAAGACCGCTTCGGCGGAGTGGACGCCGTGATCACCACCGCCGGAGTGATCGCCGGGGGAGTCCCGATCTGGGAGATGCCCGCCGCCCAGGTCGAGGCGGTGCTCGATGTCGACCTGGGCGGCGTGGTCGTCGCCGCCCGGGTGGGCATCCCCGCCCTCTTGCGCAGACCGGAGCCCCGCTCCGGGAGGTTCCTGGCCGTGAGCTCGACCGCTGCCAGCCGCGGACTGCCGATGCTCGCCGCCTACGGAGCGGCGAAGGCAGGGGTGGCCGGCCTGGTCCGGGGGCTGGCCGCCGAGCTCAGAGGCACCGGCATCACCGCCAACAGCGTCTCCCCCGGTTCGACCGCGACACCGATCCTCGACGAGAGCGCACGGCTCTACGGCCTGGACGCCGCCAGCGCGTTCGCCGGTCAGCACGCCATCGAACGCCTCATCCGGCCGGAGGAGGTGGCGGCCGCGCTGGTGTGGCTGGCCGGTCCGGCCGGTGCCGCCATCACCGGGATCGACCTGCCCGTGGACGGTGGCCTGGCCCTGTGATCCACTTCCCGCCGGATCTGGCCCGGTGATCCCCCTCCCGCCCGGGACCGGGCTCGCTCCCGATCCGTCGCTTCGGCGCTCCGCCGGAGGGCGGGTGCTCATCGGGGGGCGCCCGCTCCGGATCGTGACCCTGACCGCTGCGGGTGCCGCCGCGTTCGACCGCCTGGAAGCAGGGCCGTCCCCGGACCACCGACCCGCGGACCTCGAGCTCGGGCGCCGCCTCGTGGATGCGGGCATGGCCCACCCCCGGTGGCCACCCGACGAGGCGACGCTGTCCGACGAGGCGGTTGCCAGCCGGGTGACGGTGGTCGTGCCCGCCCGGGGCCGTCCAGAGCGCCTGGAACGATGCCTGGCCTCCCTTGGTCCGACCTGTCCCGTCCTGGTCGTCGACGACGCGTCCCCGGATCCGCAGACGATCGAGACCGTGTGCCAGTCGCACGGCACTGCGCTCGTGCGGCACTCACGGCAAGGCGGGCCAGCTGCAGCCCGGAATACCGGGATGGCCGCCACCACGTCGGAGTTGGTGGCGTTCCTCGACAGCGATTGCGAGGTGTCACCGGGCTGGCTCCACCACCTGGTACGTACCATGCAGGATCCCGTGGTCGGCGCCATCGCACCCCGGGTCGTCGGCACCTCCCGGGTGGATCCCACGCCCTGCCGGACACCCGGGCATCCGACCCCGCACCGCCGGAGCTCGGCCGCCGCCTACGCCGTCGGGCGTTCGCCACTCGACCTCGGGGCCGTCGAGAGCAACGTCGGACCCGGCCGGCGGGTGACCTACGTGCCCACGGCCGCGCTCCTCGTCCGACGGGACGCCCTCACCCGGCCGGCTCCCGGGTGGCCAGGCCGCGCCCTCACCCGGCCGGCTCCCGGGTGGCCAGGCCGCAGAGCCATCGGAAACTTCGACGAGTCCCTCCGCTACGGCGAGGACGTCGACCTAGTCTGGCGCCTCATCGAGTACGGGTGGGTCGTCCGCTACGACCCCACTGTCGTCGTGCACCACGCTGAGCCCTCCACGTGGGCGGCGCTCCTTGCCCGCCGGTACCGCTACGGCACCTCGGCAGGACCGCTCGCCCGGCGTCACCCGGGATCCCTGATCCCCTACGAGGTCGATGTCGCGACCGGTGCCGCCGTCGTCGGGGCGATCACCGGCCGCTGGGGGGTTTCGGCGCTCGTCATCGGCGCTCGAGCGCTCCAGGTCCGTCGGTCGACGGAGGCTCCCCGGGCGGTGGGAGTGGAGCGGGGACCCGGGGCGCTCTGGTGGGGTCTCTGGGGTACCGTCGGCGCCCTGGGTGGGCTGGGCCGATGGGTGGCCACCTGCGGATGGCCCGTCCTTGTGCCGATCGGAGCGGCTCACTGGTGGCGTGGCCGCCACCGCCCCGAAGGGTGCGCCACGAGCGGGGGGCGGAGCACGGCCGTGCGTCCGAGCCAGAGGTGGCGTCGGGACGACCGACGGAACCCGAGTCGTCGGTTACGGACGCGGGTCGTGGCCGTGGTCGTGGCCGTCCTGGTCGGCCCTCGGCTCGCCGAGTGGCTGCGCGCCCGGCCGACCATCGGTCCCGTGGGCTGGACCGCGGCGTCGGTGGCCGACGACCTGGCGTATGGCGCCGGCGTCTGGGTCGGCTCGGTCCGGGCCCGCACGGTCGAACCGCTGGTCCCCCGGGTCCGGCACCGGACCGGACGAACCTGGCGGCGGTAGACGTACCAGAGCACCGGGATACACGTGACCAAGCCGAAGGTGGCGAACACCAGCCCCAATTTGCTCTCACCACGAGTGCAACCTCTATACTTCCCTCACCATCTCACGGTGAGACCGCGTCGGCAGTGCCTCGTGGTCCGATCGGGGCAGCGACCCCGTCGTCCGGTCCGTGAGCGACACCACCCTCCTGAGCGTGCCATCGCGCCGGGACGGGAACCGAGCCGAGCGATACCGACCGCACGACCAGGAGCGCCCCCGACCCACTGAACCCGGGCACAACGAAACCGGCCGCACACCCTACGGCGCAAAGCCAGGACCGAGACGCCTTCCCGCTCTCGGTCCGGGGCGAGCATGCGATGGCCGGAGCCCGCCAACACCGAGCAGAGGAAGGCGCGTTCGCGCCCTACGAAGGGAGGTGCCATGCGGATCCGCATTGCACTCGCGTCGGTTCTCCCCGTCGCAATGGTCACATCAGTCACGTCCACCGTCATGTCCAACGGCGCAGCGGGAGCATCGTCGCCGCGGACACCCCCGTCCACCATCGAAGCCCGTACGATCGCCCTCGTAGAGACGGCAGCCGCACAACAGGTGCTCACCGCCGACAACACCGCCGGCGGATCGGACACCGCAGCCGTCTACCTGGCATCGCATGCCAGCAACCCGGCCATGGTCGAGCTGGCCAACCTCAGCCGGTTCGGCGAGACCCTCCAGCGGGTGGCTGACGCCTCGCTGACCATCCGGGTGTCACCGCCTCCACAACCGGCTGGCTCGGTGGCAACCGCACAACCCGTTGCCCCGCCGGCACCACAGGTTGCGCCTCAGGCGCCACCTGTTACCCCGCCACCACCGCCCGTCACCAACGCAACGAGCACGAATACCCCGGACTGGCAGTGCATCCGGATCCACGAGTCGAGCGACCGGTACAACAGCGCGGCCGCTCCGTCGGGCGCCTACGGCATCGTCCCGGTCACCTGGCACTCCTTCGGCTACTCCGGATGGCCCTACCAGGCATCCCCCGCGGTACAGGACGCGCTGGCGCTCCGTCTCTACAACATGTACGGCTGGCAGCCATGGAGCACCCGGTTCGCCTGCGGGCTCTGACCGGGCGGGGTGGGTGACCGCCGAGCGCGGCCATTGCGCGCACCGGTAGGGTCACGTCGATGCCCGAAGCCGACGCCACGCCCGATCCATCTTCGACCGCGTCTACCGGGTCCGGGTCCGGGTCCAGTGGCGGTGCCCCGATGGAGGTCGTCGCCCCGCTGCAGGGAACGGTGGTGGCCGTGCCCGTGGCGGCAGGCGGCCGGGTGGCCCAGGGTGCGACCCTGGTCGTCATCGAGTCGATGAAGATGGAGCATGTCGTGGTGGCAACGGCCCCCGCAACCGTGACTGCGGTCGCCGTCGAGGTGGGCAACCTCGTGGCCCGGGGAGACCGCCTCGCCTCCCTCGTCACCGGCGAGGACAGGGGGCGACCTGCCGAGGCCGGCCCGGACGCGGACCCCGACACCATCCGACCGGACCTGGCCGAGCTACTCAACCGCCGGGCACGGACGCTCGATGCCGCCCGGCCCGAGGCGATCGACCGGCGCCATCGGAGCGGGCACCGCAGCGCCCGGGCGAACATCGACGACCTGTGCGACCCCGGCAGCTTCGCCGAGTACGGCGGGCTCGTCATCGCCGCCCAGCGCGGGCGCCGCGAGCTCGACGAGCTGATCGAACGGACCCCGGCCGACGGCCTCGTGGGCGGGATCGGCACCGTGAACGGGGACACCGTCGACGACGAGCGGGCACGGTGCGCCGTGCTCTCCTACGACTACACGGTCCTGGCGGGTACCCAGGGCCAGCAGAACCACCGGAAGAAGGACCGCCTCTTCGACATCGTCGAACGGCTGGCCCTCCCCGTCGTCCTCTTCGCCGAGGGCGGCGGCGGCCGGCCGGGGGACACCGACTACCCCGTGATCACCGGGTTGGACTGCATGGCCTTCACGCTGTTCGCTCGGCTGAGCGGGCTCGTGCCGTTGGTTGGCATCGCCTCAGGGCGGTGCTTCGCCGGGAACGCCGCCCTGCTCGGCTGTTGCGACGTGGTCATCGCCACGGAGGACGCGTCGATCGGCATGGGTGGCCCGGCCATGATCGAAGGCGGCGGGCTGGGGACGTTCCGTCCCGAAGAGATCGGACCGACCTCGGTCCAGGTTCCAAACGGCGTGATCGATCTGCTCGCCACCTCCGACGAGGACGCTGTGGCCCTGGCCCGCACCTACCTCTCCTACTTCCAGGGGTCGGTGGACACCTGGTCGTGTGCAGACCAGCGCCGGCTGCGGGGGGCTGTCCCCGAGCACCGCAAGTCCGTCTACGACATCCGCGAGCTGCTTGCCATCCTGGCCGACACGGGCTCCGTGCTCGAGCTCCGCCGCGGGTTCGGTCCGGGAATGGTCACCGCGCTCGCTCGCATCGAGGGCCGACCGCTCGGCATCGTCGCCAACAACCCGGCGCACCTCGGCGGCGCCATCGACCGGGACGGCGCCGACAAGGCGGCCCGCTTCCTCCAGCTCTGCGACGCCCACGATCTCCCGGTCGTCTTCCTCTGCGACACCCCCGGGTTCATGGTGGGCCCGGAAGCGGAGACCACCGCTCAGGTCCGTCACTTCGGGCGGATGTTCGTGGTCGGGGCCAACCTGACCGTGCCGTTCGTCACCATCGTGCTCCGCAAGGGTTACGGCCTGGGTGCCCAGGCCATGGCCGGGGGTAGCTTCCGCTCGCCGCTGCTGACCGCGGCGTGGCCGACCGGCGAGCTCGGGGGCATGGGCCTCGAGGGTGCGGTCCGGCTCGGGTACCGCCGCGAGCTGGACGCCGTCGAGGATCCCGTCGCGCGCGAGCGTCTCTTCGACACCATGGTGGAACGGGCCTACGAGCACGGCAAGGCGATCAACGTGGCCTCCCAGTTCGAGATCGACGACGTCATCGATCCGGCCGAGACGCGCCAGAGGATCATGGGCATCCTGCGCGCCACACCCCCTCGCTCGGTCCGGACGGGGAAGAAACGACCCTGCGTCGACACCTGGTAGCAGGGCACCGGAACATCGATGCACCCAGAGGGCGCACCCGGTGGGGTGAAGCCTCCGGTGGGGTGAAGCCTCCGGTGGGGTGAAGCCTCCGGTGGGGTGAAGCCTCCGGTGGGGTTGGGACAGGGTTGCCAGCGATCGCGCGCCGGAAGGCTCTAGGTTCGCGGGTATGGACATCGGCGACCGCGATGCGTCGTCACCGCCAGGGCGCACACGGAGGCGAGGCAGGCCGCTCGGGGTAGGCGAACTCATTGCGGTCGCCCTTCTCGTCACCGCAGCGGTGGTCGTGGCCGGGTTCGCCAGTGGGTGGAAGGAGTACACCTGGGGTGCACGCATCGGGACGTTCGGGAGCGGGCTCATCGTATTCGGCCTCGGTGTCGCCTGGCAGCACCGAAGGGAGCGGACCTCACCGTCGGTGCAGGGGCCGGGGGCGGGGCCGGAAACGGGCGGGGGCTCCTTTGACCGCCGCGGGGTGGCCATCTGGGTAGGGATCTTGGTGGTGGCAGCGGCGTGGGACGTCTGCGGGCTTCTCACCCCCCCGGACAAGAACCATCTGACGTTGAGCGCCTTGGAGCTCGCCTACCGACCACTCCACTCCCTGATGTTCGTCTACTGGCTGTTCGCCGGGTGGGTCCTCGCATCCACTCCCCTCCGGCGGCGCCGATCATGACCCGGACGGTTCCGCCCCGGACCGGGCGCCTCCGCCGCCGCAACGGGGGGTTCCAATGGCGGTGATCATCGGGTCGGACAAGGTCATCGGGCTCACCTTCTGGTGCTGCGTCCTCCTGGCATTCACCGTGATCGAGGTGATCGGACATGTCCCGGCCAGTCGGATGCCCAGTCTCGGTGCCCTCGTGACCCGCTACTTCTCCCATCCGATCGGGAGAGCCTTCGCGCTGGTGGTCTGGCTCTACGCCGGCTACCACCTGTTCTCCCACTGAGCCGGATGCATGAGCCGGATGCACCTGCGCCGCCGCCCTTCTCCCGATGTCCTACCCGGCGAGCGTGCAGGGGGTCGGCCATGGAAGTGGGTTGCGATCGGGGCAGTCGGGCTGGTCTGGGGATGGTTCGACGCCCACACCCGAACCTTCACGATCCCGGCCGAGGTCTCGGCCGGGATCGTCATCGCCGCGGTCTACGCGTACGCCTACGCACGGCGACGGCGAGGGCGCCCTACCGATACGGGGGGGGTGCGTGGTGCGGGCGGCTCCAATCCGACCGCGCCGACGAGCGGCCGGACGGCCCCGGTGGCACGACGAACCATCGCCATCTGGGGAGCGATCATCACGCTCGCCGTGGCCTGGGAGCTGTTCGCGCTGCTCCACCTCCCCCGCCACCTCCACCCGACGTTCAGCTCCCTCTACGTCGAGGCCAGCCGCCTCCTCCTCGTCCGCGTCGTGACCTTCGCCGCGTGGCTGGCGCTCGGGATCTGGATCGTCCTGCAGTGAGCTGGCGTTGGATCACGCTGGCGGGATGGTCGGTCCTTGCCGCCGCCATCGTCGCCACCGAGTTGGCGGCACACACGGTCATGCGCCGGCTCCAGGGATTCGAGTCGATCATGGCCTTCCTCGCGCGGAGCCGCCCCACCCGTGTCGCCCTGCTCCTCGGGTGGGGCTGGCTGGGATGGCACCTCTTCGTACGCTGACCCCCACCCGTGGGGCTCGAGCACTGCAATCTGCAGACGTTGCCTTCCGCGTGCAACGATCGGGGTCATGAGCACCACCTCCTCCACGCCCGAGCCGGCGCGCCCCACCCCGGCCCATGCCGTGGCGATCGACGCCTACTGCTACCTGTACCCCTTGGTCTTGATGGAGCTGACCCGCCGACAGATGACCAACGTCGCAGCGCCGCATCCGTCGGGTCGCGGTCCGATGTCGGCGTTCGCCCATGCCCGGGCCTACCCGACCGCCGCGTTCCGCGACGTCGTCCGACCCAACTTCGACACCCTCTACTCCATCGCCTGGCTCGACCTCACGGTCGAGCCGGCGATCGTGACCGTTCCCGCCACCCCGGACCGCTACCTCATCCTCCCGATGATGGACATGTGGACCGACGTGTTCGCCGCGCCGGGCACCCGGACGACCGGGGACGAGGGCGGGACGTTCGCCGTGGTCCCCCCGGGCTGGGTCGGCTCCCTGCCGGCCGGCACCGCCCGAATCGACGCGCCGACCCCCTACGTGTGGGTCATCGGGCGGATCCAGACCAACGGCCCCGGCGACTACGCCGCTGTCCACACCCTCCAGGAGCAGTTGGTCACCCGACCCCTGTCGGAGTGGGGGAACCCCGACTGGCGCCCCACCTCCGAGCCGGACCCGACACTCGATACCGCCACGCCACCCCTTCGGAAGGTGAATGCGCTCTCCGCCGAGGCATTGTTCCAGATGGGCGCCGACCTGCTGGCCGTCCACCCACCCCACCGCTCCGACTGGTCGATCATGGCCCGCATGGCCACCATCGGTATCGTGGCCGGGAAGTCCTTTGACGCCGCTGCCCTGGATGCCGGGACCCGGGCGGCGCTCGACACGGTGCCCCGGGAGGCGCGCCGGATCATGACCTCACGAGGAGTCGCCGGGACCGTGGTCGCCAATGGATGGCGGCTTGGACTCGCCACCATGGGCGTCTACGGCAACGAGTACGCCAAGCGGGCCTTCATCGCCATGATCGGCCTCGGGGCGCTCCCGCCCGAGGACGCCATCTACCCTCAGCTCCTCACCGACCGGAACGGCGATGCGCTCGACGGGGCCCACGACTACGTGCTCCGCTTCGACGGCGACGCGCTCCCCCCGGCCGACGCGTTCTGGTCCCTCACGATGTACGACGCCGAGGGGTTCCAGGTAGCCAACCCGCTCGAACGGTTCGCCATCGGCGACCGCGACCCGCTCCGCTACGGGCCCGGGGGGTCGCTCGACATCTGGATCCAGCGGGAGTCACCGGGAGTCGAACGGGAGTCGAACTGGCTCCCCGCTCCCACCGGGCCCATCTCGCTCAACCTCCGGCTCTACGCGGCGCGCTCCGAAGCTCTCAGCGGCGCGTGGGCCCCCCCTCCCGTCGATCGGGTGCGGTAGCCGGCAGCCCGGGCCGCGGCCCGCGTCGGGCCATCGCCCGGGTCCGGCCCGCCGTCGGTCATCGGCCCACCAAGTCGAGGGACTCACCCCGCGTCTCGGGGACGGCCTTCCAGACGATCACCACCACCGGCAACACGCACAGTGCCAGGAGGCTGACGGCGTTTCCCACGTTCCCGGCGAGCCCCCCGGCGGTGCCGAGGACGCCGACCAGCGCTGGGCCGATCACCGATCCCGTGTTCCCCACGATGTTCCGGATCCAGGCCGACGCCTCGGCCCGGATGTCCGTCGGGAAGAGCTCGGCTGCCATCGCCGAGAGCACCGGTGCCACCCCCACCCCGAACCAGGCCGTCCCGAGCAGGAGCACCAGCATCCAGATGTGCGAGCTCACCTGGAACGCACCGATGGCGAACGCACCCGCCGCGCCGGCGTAGAGCATGGCCGTCGGGCGTCGGCCGATCCGGTCCATGAGCCGGCCGCACGCCACGTATCCACCGATGCTGACCGCAGCGGCGGCGGCGAAGAACACTCCGGCCAAGCTGTTGCTCAGGTGTCGCTGGTGCTCGGCGTAGTAGGTCCACCATCCCACGGCAGCTGCAGCCGGGAGGCCCTGGAAGAACGCGATGGCGCAGACCGCAGCCAGCCGACCCCGAACGGGACTGGACCAGATGGCGAGCACCCGCCGCACCCGCACCCCGATCGGCTCGTGCACGCGCGGAGGGCGGGCGGGCGCTTCGGACCGATCCTTCAGGTAGACCTGGCTCTCACGGACGTGGCGTCGGGCGATCGAGGCGATCACGAGGGGGACTGCCGCCACGAGGAAGAACATCCGCCAGCCGATGGGGTTGTGCAGGAGGCCGACCGCCAGCAGGCCTCCGGCCAGGATGGCCCCGATGGGGCTGAACATCAACAAGCGGGCCAAGATCCGTCCCCGTTGGTCGGGAGGGACCTCCTCCGACAGCAGCGTCACCGCCACCCCGAACTCGGCACCTATGAAGACCTGGGACCCGAACTGGAACGCGGTGAACGACCAGATGTCCCAGGAGCATGCGGTCAGGCTGGTGAATGCGGTGTAGCCGACAATCGACCACAGGAGGATCGGCCGCCGACCGAACCGGTCCGCCGACGCCACCACGAAGAACGCCACGAACTG
>DAHXOA010000027.1 GCA_027365145.1 Acidimicrobiaceae bacterium
GGCTATGCGGACGCCGTGCGGTCGTTCGCCGACGAGCTCGGGCTGGGGGACGCGGTGGTGCACGGGGAGCACCTCACACCCGGCCAGCTCGCCGCCTGGTACGCCGACGCGGACGTTTTCGTCTGCCTCTCCGACCACGAGGGCTTCTGCATCCCCCTCCTCGAAGCGATGCACTTCGACCTCCCGATCGTGGCGTATGCGGCCGGCGCAGTGCCCGAGACCCTGGGCAATGCGGGCATCGTGCTCGACACCAAGCGGCCGGGGACCGTCGCGGCCGCGGTCGATCGGATCCGAGGCGACCACGGTCTCGCGGCCTGCCTGGCCGGGGAAGGCCACCGGCGGCTGGCCGCGTTCGACCCCGGGACGACCAGGACCCGATTCGTGCGGGTGCTCGCCGATCTCGCTGGTCGGCGGTCAGGGGGGATCCCGGAGCCGACGGCGCAACGGGATCCGGTGGTCGGCCCACGGTCCCGGTCGTCGGTATGAAGCTCGCGTTCGTCACCCCGCGGTATGGATCCGAGGTGATCGGGGGGGCGGAGACCGCGGCCCGCATGCTGGCGGAACGGATGAGCGCACTGGGCGGATGGGAGGTCGAGATCCTCACCAGCTGCGCCCTTGACCATCTCACCTGGGAGAACACCGAACCCCCCGGGATGACCACGGTCAACGGTGTCACCGTTCGGCGATTCCCGACCGCCAGCCGACGCCTGCTCGAGTACTTCGCTCTCGACGGCAGGCTGCGGGTGTCGCCGGCGACCGCCACCCTCGAGGAGTCGAGACGCTGGGTTGCCCTGAATGGCCCGATGTGCCCGGACCTCGTCGACGCGGTCGCATCGAGCGACGCCGACGTGGTCGCCTGCTACCCCTACCTGTTCGCCACTACCGTCGCCGCCATCTCGGTGGCCAGGCAGCCGGTGGTGCTCCACCCTGCCGCCCACGACGAGCCGGCGCTCTACCTGAAGGCGTTCCGCCGGAGCTTCGGAGACCTCGACGGCCTCGTCTACCACACCCGGGCGGAGCGGGAGCTGATGGAGGACGTGTTCGGGGTCGGGGCCAGGCCACAGATCGTGCTCGGTCTCGGCATCGACGACCCGGCCGGAGCCGGCTGCCGGGGCGGGGAGATCCTGGGCATCGGCGACCGTCCCTACCTTTGTTACCTGGGCCGGGTCGACGAGCACAAGGGGTGCGGCATGCTGGCCGAGTACTTCGCCCGCTACAAGGAGCGTCACCCGGGGAACCTGGCCATGGCATTCGTGGGTCCCGTCTCCGACCGGGCTCCCGACCATCCCGACGTCGTCGTGACCGGCACCGTGTCCGAGGCCGACAAGTGGGACATCCTGGCCGGGTCCGACGTGATGGTCTCCCCGTCGGCCTACGAGTCCTTCTCCCTGGTGCTGCTCGAAGCGTGGGCCAGCGGCGTGCCGGTGCTGGTCAACGCCTCGTGCGCGGCCACGATGGAGCACTGTCGCCGCTCGTCGGGAGGGCTCTGGTTCGACTCCTACCGGACCTTCGAGGCTTCGGTGTCACGGTTGACCGGCGACGTCGCGATGCGGGACCGTCTGGCGAGCGCTGGGCGGAGCTACACCGAGCGCTACTACCGGTGGCCGGCGATCATCGAGCGGTACGACAGCTTCCTGCGGGGCGTGGTCGAGCGGGGTCCGCGGGAGCGCCTGTCGCTCGGCTCGCTCCCCGTGGTCGGGACCGGGGAGGCCTACGAGCGGGGGGGAGGTGCGGGTGGCACCTGAGCATCCAGACGACGAGGGGTCGGATCCGGGGCGTCCGGGCGGCGATGCGCTGGCACCCGACGAGCGAGCGCTGCTCGATGCCTTCGACCGGTTGAGCCCCCAGGGGAGCCTGGCCTGGGGGTTCGAGGACGCCATGCGGCGACTGGCCGACGTCCACGAGGGAAGTGGCCGTTCCTCGGCTTCATGGTCGGGCCTGCCCGACGACCTGTGGGAGCGGGGGCGGAGCGCCCGGATCGGCCAGCGGTTCGTGGGTGACGTGGTCGGCGTGCTCGCCGAGCTGTTGGCCGAGGACGCCCGCACGGTGGCCGACGCGGTCCAGAGGGCGGTGGGCGAGCGGCTCACCGGAGCGCTCGACGCGTTGCGGTACCTGGTCGCCCGGGTCGACGTGCTCGAGGGTCGGATCGACCCGGTTGCGGACCTGGTCGTGCCGCCCGATGGGGCGCCGCCGCCTCCAGACGTGTCCGAGTGGGTCGGCTCCGTCTCCGACTGGTTCGCCACCACCACCACCCATCGCGGATCCGGTGCCACCGGTCCGGTCGTCGTGGGCGAGTCGGGCGCCGGTGAGCTGCTGGCGTCGTTGGAGCGATCGGGCACCTCGGCCTGGGGGATCGAGCCCCGGGGCCCGCTGGCATGGACCGGCAACGCAGGGAAGCCCACCTCGGGTCGGGTGGTGCTCGGCGAGGTGGTCGACATCCTGCGAACGCTTCCCGCCGGCAGTGCGGCCGGAGCGGTCCTGGTCGGAGCGGTCGACCGGCTCTCCCTCGCCGGCCAGGTGGCCCTGGTCCGCGAGGCGGTCCGGGCGGTAGGGAGCGGGGGAACGGTCGCCCTGCTGACCACGGACCGGGAGGCCTGGGAACGAGGCCTGACCCCGGTGGAGCGCGACTTGTCACCCGGCCGGCCACTGCACCCGACGACGTGGATCCACCTCCTCGCTCGCCTGGGTGTCCCCGGCGCGTCCTGGCTGGCCCCGGAGCGGGGTGACGTCCACGCGGTGCTCGGGACGGTGGCTCCGTGAGCGCCATCCACCAGTTCGTGCCCATGCTCCACCGCCACGACGCGGTCGGCGGTCACACCCTGGCCCTGCACGACCTGCTCGTGACCTCCGGTATCGAGTCGAGGATCTACGTGGACCGTGACGATCCGGCCACCGCGGGGTCGACCCGGCACTTCAGCACCTACGAGGACGAGGCGCGACCGGGTGACGTGCTCGTCTACCAGCTGGCGACCTACTCGGTCATGGCCCGTTGGTTGATCGAGCGACCGGAGCCGCTCGTCGTCAACTACCACAGCATCACCCCGCCGTCGTTCTTCGAGGCATGGAACAACGGGATCGCACGGTTGCAGGTCGACGGCCTCTACGACCTCGCCGCCCTGGCGGAGCGAGCCGATCTGGGCATCGCGGTGTCCCGGTTCGACGAGGGCGAGCTGCGGGCCGCCGGCTGTACGAACACCACGGTGGTGCCGGTGGCGAATGCCCCGATCCCTCGATCGGGGCCGGCGGGTGACCCCGACCCGCGAGTGCCTCGGCGGGCGGGAGCGTCGTGGCTCTCGGTGGGGAGGCTCGCCCCGAACAAGGGCCATCACCGCACGATCGCCGCACTGTTCGTCACCCGGGCGACCATCGATCCCCTCGCACGGCTCACCGTGGTCGGGGCTCCGTCCGAACCCCACTACGCCGCGGCGCTGCGCCGGTTCGCCGCCTCACTGGGCCTGGCCGAGGCAGTCGAGTTCGCGGTCGGCATCGACAGCGCCGACCTGGCAGCCCGCTACCGGGCCGCAGACGTGCTGGTGATGCTCTCCGAGCACGAGGGGTTCGGGGTGCCGCTGGTCGAGGCGATGGGACACGGTCTTCCGGTGGTCGCCCTCGCCGAGGGCGCGGTTCCCGAGGTCGCCGGTGACGCCGGCGTGCTCCTCGAACGGAGCGGTCCCCGAGTGGTGGCCGAGGCGATCGGCCGGCTGTTGTCGGACCGGGACGCCTACCGGCTCCAGTCCGAACGTGGTCGCCGGAGGGTCGCCGCCATGGAGCTCGGGGATGCCGGCCGACGATGGCTGGACGCGGTGTCGCCGCTGCTCGCCCGATCGGCCGATGCGGACCGGCTCGGCGTACCGGACGGCACAGGGGAGGAGACCTTGCGTCCGCCTGGAGTAGTGACCAACTAGGATCGTCACCCATGGACGCCCCCTCGTCACCCCCCCGCTCCGCTGCCATCGCCTCGACCGGCCGGATCGTCGAGGCGAAGGCGGGGGC
>DAHXOA010000030.1 GCA_027365145.1 Acidimicrobiaceae bacterium
CCACACCGGCACCCCGGGCGAGCAACGCCCTCCGGCGCCGCCACGCCGCCCGGCGGTTGGCACCCTCGAACACCTGACGGAACCGGCGCCCGACCGCCGGTGCCGGCCCCCGTCCCGGCCGATGCATGAACATGGAGATCCTTTCTAGCCCAACCGGGCGAGCACGGTGGTCATCCATCCCCTTCATCGTCGGCTCGTCGTGCCGGCAACTGGACCCCCGGAGACGCGCGTCCGGGAAAACACCTGGTCCAGAGGAAGGCGCCGGCTGGAAGCCGACGGCGGTACCGCTACTCCGATCCTGAGAACCAGCACCGGAGCCTCGCCCTCTTCGAGGCCGATCTCTCGGGCAAAGGCATCCGCGAGGGCCTGAAGCTCCGCTTCCCCCTCGGTATCGGCAACCAGCCCGTGCAACTCCTCGGCATGGCGGACATAGAGGAACACGGGCGATACCGGCTGCACCGCCAGCCCGAGCTGGCCTGCCACCACCCACAGCCGCTCCATGGCCTGGCCTCCGGCGACGTAGTCGCCAGGGGTGTCCCCCCCAACGGCGACGGTGGCCAGGGCGGAGCTGGTGATCACCGATCGCAGCGCGCTCCCCCCGAGCGCAGCGCCGGCACGCCACCGGCGCAGGACGGTCATCACATCGGGCCGGCGGGCCACCGCCAGCAGCGCCTCGTCCGCCGGCCCGAGCTCGAGCGTGTCGAGGTCGACGCCGGTGTCGGTCGGATCGATGCCCGGACGCCGAAGCTCGCCGATCATCTCCTCGTGCAACCGGGGTTCGAGGAAGCGGATCCGTTCCGACGCCGCCAGGATCCCGGCGCACCGCGCCAGCGCCTCCCCCCCGACGACCAGGTGGAGGATCCCCCCCTCCGCTGCTACGTGGTCACCCAGCACCGACAGGGTCCTGTCGTCGATCGGCCGGCCATCACCCGGCCGCCGGTTGGCGGCGCGCGCCAGCATCGGCTCGTGGAGACTGGCCAGCTCGTCGTCGCCACCTGGTCGCAATGCCAGGTGTGCCACCGGCTCCCCGGGCCGCACCTCGCGACTCACGGACACCGGTCCGAGGCGTCCCTGGGCGGCGGCGGCGACACGGGCATTGAAGAGGGCGGCACCGATGGCCACGAGGCTGCCACGAAACGCCACATCCATCGCCGTCGTTCGCGCCGGGTCCAGGTAGAAGGCCAGGCCGGTGTCGTCCCGCTCGAAGCGCCAGGGTTGTGCGTTCCCACCGGAGGGCGCCCGAGACGCCGCATGGGCCACGGCCGCGTCGGGATCGGCCGGAATGCCGACCGCCGCGGGAAGCCGACCGCTATCCGCTGGCGGTGCCGTTGGTTCCCCTCCCTGCCCACCCTCGAGCGGGTCGGGTGCGCTGCCCAGCACCTCGTCTAGGTCGATGCGGATCCTTCCCGACGGGAGCGGACGGTCCGTGCCCAGCCGACGGAGTGCCGCGGCAGCCGTCGCTGCTCCCAGAAACACGTCGTCACCGAGCTGAGGCCAGGTGGAAAGCGAGGTCCCCACCTCCACGAGCGACGCGGCCGCGCTCGCCGAGATCGCCCCGGCGTCGAGGATGCCGAGCACGTGGGGCACCTTCTCCGGAAGTGACATCCCGGCCAGTTCGTCCTCGCTCAGGGACGGGCCGAGCCCGTGGAACGGTGGGCGGTCGCCGTCGACATCGAACCGCTCGACGTCGAAGAGACCCCGATCGCTCGTGGCCATGAAGACCGTTACTCGGTGACGTGCGGCCGCCCTCCTGACGAGCACCTTCACGTCCAACGCGTCGCACTCCTCGATCACGGCATCGAGATCGGCGACGAACGCGTCGACGTTGCCACCATGCACCCCGCCGGGAACCACCTCGACCTCCAGGTACGGATCCATCTCGGCGATGCGCCGAGCGGCCACGACGGCCTTGTCCAGCCCCAGGTCCAGCACCGTCGCCGGGACCCTGTTCAGGTTCGTCGTCTCCATGGTGTCGGGGTCGGTCAGCCGGAGCATCCCGCACAACCCCTCCATCGCCACCAGATGGGCGATGACCTGGCCGACACTCAGGCCGACGATGCCGACGCGTTGGGAACGAAGTCGCTCCTGCTCGTGACTCGTGATCTTGTGCCGGTTCCGGTCCGTCCGCAAGGCGCCGAAGGCCCGGGGGCCGACCATCCTCACCACGATGTCACGCCAGGGGTAGTAGACGAACGCCGTCGGCTCATCGACGAGCTGCTCGATACCGGGCACGAGGAGCCGGCGGAGCTCGTCGCGCTGGGCATCGACGAGATCGAGGAGCTCGATACCCGGATCCCGGCGGAGCGACTCGATGATGGTCCGCCCGGCCCGGTCCCGCTCGCTCAGCACCACCGGTCGCCATCCTGTCGCCCATCTACGGGCGTGGCGATCGCCCCGGTAGCTCGTCCGGCGTGCCGACGAGCCGTCTTCCAGCTCAGCGAGCTCCCTGCGGACGAGCTCCGCCTGCTCGGGATCGCTCTGCGCCACCGCCCGGGCTCGGCGCCAGTTCATGAGCACTGTGCGGTAGTCCTCAGTCGGATAGCTGGCGGTGGTCACGCCCATCCGGCGCGCTCCGCTCTCGGTCAGCGGATCGTGGAGGTAGTCGGCAACCGCCCCCAGCGCCAGCTCGCACCGCAGCCATGCCAGCGCGTAGATCGTGCACCGGGCGAGCGTCTTGGTTACCAGGTAGGCGCCCCTTCCCTCGATGGCCCCCCATGCCCCCTTCATCTCGATCACCCCGTAGGGCACGAGCGCTTCGACCGTCCTCCGCATGGATTCGGACTCCGGCGAGCTCGACATCTCCGCCAGGGCCCGCGAGGTGGAAGCGGCATCGAGCGGGCCGTGACAGCGGAACCCCGCTCGGGCCACACCGTCGGCGTCGAGGCCGACGAAGAACAGCGAGACCTCGTCCCCTCCTTCCAGCGCGCGACGGTCGAAGACCTGGGTCAGCCCGTAGCGCTCGTAACTGGCCTCGACCCCGTCGAGGTACTGCCGCCACAGATCGGGTCGCTCCAATGGATGGTGCCCTTCGAACCGCAACCCGGTGGTCCGGTCGACGAACCCCGTCCCGTACCGCAGGGAGATGCGAGTCGTCGAGCCTGTGACCATACGTTCTCCTCCGTCGAGCGGCGAGGCGGCACCGCACCGGCGCGCGGGCACGGGGCCCGAGTGTAGGAGGTCTGGGAACCTCAGCGAGTGAGGTCGCGGTTGACGGCGCTCAGCGTGGCCCGGCTGGCGGACTCCACGTCGTGCTCTCGATGAGCGATCCCGATGCGGTCCTTCCCGCCGGCCACTGGACGGAGCACCACCACGGTCGGGGCGTCGGGAACCACGCTGACGCGGCACGCCGAGAGGAGGTAGAACGGGGGGTCCATCCCGACCTGGCGCAGGGCGTCCAGCGTCGCCACCGCCCCGCCGATCAGCGGACCGTAGGCGGCGCGACCCACGCCGCGGATCTCGCCGGCCGACAGCTCCACCTCGCACACGCCCGTGTCCGACAGGAAGTCGGCGCGCACGAGCGCCACCCGATGGTCGCGCCGGGTCGGAGACGGTGGGGTGGCGACCTCTGCCACCTCCCCGAGGTCGACGACATCCAGAGGCGCCTCCATGCCGTGCGCCAGCGCCAGCTGGGCGGCCTCCTCGGCGAGCGACGGCCCCGGGGAGACGGCGAGGAGCGTCACCCGCGACGCCGAACCGTCGTCGGCCTGCACCAACGCCACACCGACGGCACCCGGGAGGAGCCGCAGCTCCAGCTCGAGGTCGCCCAGTTCCATTGCCGGCTGCCGCACGACCGCGGTCACCGACTGACCACCTTCTGGTCGTAGAGCCGGGTGTCGGCCAGACGGTACAGCTCGGCGGGATCGACTGACTCGTCGGGCGCCGACGCGGCACCCACCGAGACACTCAGCACCGGGTAGTTCGATGGGATCTCCTCCCACACCCGCCGGATGAGGGCGTCGACCGCTTCTGGGGAGGCGCTGTTCAGGATGGCGCCGAACTCGTCACCGCCCACCCGTGCCGCCACGTCCCCGCTCCGGAGCGCCTTGCGGAGTGCCTGCCCGAAGGTGCGCAGGGCCTGGTCGCCGGCCACGTGACCGAACGTGTCGTTCACCGCCTTGAACCCGTCTAGGTCCATGATCACCACGGTGAAGTTCCAGCCATAGCGGGAGCCCTTCGCCGCCGCAGTCGCCATGGAGGCCTCGAACGCCCGTCGGTTCGCCAACCCGGTGAGCGCGTCGTGCGAGGCCCGGTGCCGGGCCAGGTGGAGTGCGAGCGCCAGCTGACACAAGCTGGCGATCCCGCTGCTCAGGGCGGCGGGTACGACGTCAGGGGTGGTGTAGAACCCGGGTTCGAGCGCCATGAGCTCGACGGCACGCTCCCGGGTGATCGGCCGGCGTCCGAGCGCGAACAGCTGGACGCCGAGCGCCTCGTCCACCACGACCACCTCGGCATCGGTGAGCCGGTACATGCCGGCCACGTAGTCGAGCGCTGCGTATACGAAGTCCACCCCGGCATCGCTCGCTGCACACAACTGTCGCAGCATCCCGATCACGGCGTCGGCCTCACCTGTCGGTGGGCATCCCATTACCACTCCTCGCCACGCGAGCGACCACCCGCGCATACCCCTCGTGCGCCTACCGGTGGGCTACCCTCCCTCCGGCCACTGCCCCACAGAATGTAGTGCAATTGCGTCACGGCGGCCCAGCCCGCGCCCCATGGCCCGGACGGCCCACGACGCAGGAACCGTGCTTCACTCGGATATGCCAGCGCGACACCCCCTCCATACCCACGGGGTCACCAACCAGGTCCCTACTCGTCGGCCACGACGTCGCCGACCATCCCCCGCTCGGAGAGGCGCTCGGACGAGAAGGGGGGCTGCCTGGCACCGGGACGATCTCCACCGTCTCGTCCGCCGAGCCGGGACCGCCGAGGCACTGCGGTGGGGCGAAGAAGGCAATGCGAACCCACCTGAGCTGCACACCCACGATCGCTACGGCCACCGTGTGGACAAGGTCACCATGCACCCGGCATGGCGCGAGCTCATGGCGGTGGGGGTGTCCGAAGGGCTCGGGGCGGCCCCCTGGGGAGATCCCCGCCCAGGCGCCCACGTAGCCTGAGCCGCCAGCCTCTACGTCTGGAGCCACGTCGAGGCCGGTCACACCTGCCCCCTGTCGATGACCTATGCCGCCGTGCCGACATTACGCACCGACCCCGCACTGGCGTCCGGCTACGTCGACCTCCTCGCCAGTCGTGACTACGACCCGGGCCTCCGCCCGCCGGCGGAGAAACGCGGCCTCCTCGCCGGCATGGGCATGACCGCGAAGCAGGGAGGGTCCGACGTCCGAGCCAACACCACGTTGGCGGCGCCGGCGCGAGACGGCACCCGGAGCCTCCTCGGCCACAAATGGTTCACGAGTGCCCCGATGGACAACGTGTTCCTGATCCTGACCTAAGCCCCCGGGGGCATGTCGTGCTTCCTCGTGCCCTGGATCCTCCCCGACGGATCGAGGAACGCCTTCGCTATCCAGCGGTTGAAGGAGAAGCCCGGCAACCGCAGCAACGCCAGTAGCAAGATCGAGCTCGACGGCACGATCGGCTGGCTCGTCGGCTCCGCCGCCGGGATGCATGCCGCACTGCTCCAGGCGCACCACCACACCCTGCATCGTCAGGCGTTCGGCGGCCGTCTCGTGGACAAGCCCCTCATGGCGAACGTCCTCGCCGACATGGCGATCGAATCCGATGCGGCGAGAACGTTGGCGAGCGGCGAGAACGTTGGCGATGCGCCTGGCAGGTGCAGTCGACCGCGTCGCTTCGGGCGACACAGCGGAGGACGCGTTTGTTCGAGTGGCGGTGCCCGTCGGCAAGTTCCGGGTGTGTAAACGCCAGCCGTCGCTGGTGACTGAGGCTCTCGAGTGCTTGGGGGCAACGCGTGCGTCGAGGAGCCGGGCATGCCACGTCTCTGCCGGGAGGCGCCGCTCAACGGCATCTGGGAGGGGTCGGGTAACGTCATGGCCCTCGACGTGAGGCGAGCGATGGCCCGTCGTTCTGAACGCATCGACGCCTTCGCTGCCGAAGTAGATCCGGCGGCGGCGGACTGGCACCTGGACGTGGCCTGGCGGGCGCTGCGCCACGAGTTCGGGGGGGCGGAGTGGACGAGTCGTCGGCCCGACGGGTGACCGAGCGGTTGGCCCTGGTCCTCCAAGGGACGCTCCTCGTCCGACCATGCCCCGGGGCGTGTGGCAGACACCTTCTCCGCCACCCGGCTCGACCGAGACCGCGGGCTGGCGTTCGGGACGCTCCCGAGCGGGCTCGACCTGCCCGCGACTCTCGACCGGATCGGCACGCCCGGCTAGCCGGGCTTTCAGCACATGCAGGGGCTATCTCCCCGAGCTCACGACCGTCACCCTTCTGCGAGATTTGCGGGGATCAAGGTCGAGGGAGTGCGGCGTACCGACCGGGTGTCCCGACAGATCGCGCCCGCCCGGAGGCCCACTCACGTGCACCACGAACGAGCAAGGAGGTCACGGCGGGTCTGGATGCTGGTTCCGCAATCGATTGTGGAAGCCGCAGAGGAGTCGCCCGTTCTCCTGGGTCGTCGCCCCTCCCACTGCCCAGGGAACGATGTGGTCAACCTGGCAACGCTCGGCAAGAATATCGCACATCGGGTGCGTGCATCTTCGATCCCGTAACTCGATCGCCCGCCGGGTGGCACCCGAGAAGAAGCGGGACGCCGCTCCCACCTCGACCCGCACATCGGGCCCGAACACCGCTCGCTCGACGTCAGCCCGTCCGAACCAGGGAACGAGGGCGCCCGGGGTGACGACGTGCCCGTCAGCCAGCTCACATACCCGACCGTGCAGGGTTGGGTAGTCGATCAGCACCGAGAAAAGGGGGGCGGGACGCCGCCCGTCGCCCGGCGAAGCCCCGCTGCGGGTTGCCATCTCCACAAGAGCATCAGCGCGACGTTGAGCAGCAGTCCGCCGGAGTCCCCCTTTCTCGCACGGAGTCATCGCGCACCGCTCCTTGGCGTCGGCGAGATCCGCCTCGAACAGTCGTTGCTCGATCCGACGGAGCTCTCCGGCCACGATCGCTCCGCCAATTGGGTCGAGGGTGATGGACCCCAGCCACATACCCTCAAAACTCTGATGCACGGAAACATCGCGACGCGCTCGGCGTCGTTCCTCGGCCTCCTCGCAGCCATCGGGATCAGCAAGCTGCTCCCAGTACCCGGCGGCCTGGGTGAACGACCGGAACGACAGCGTGACGGCCTCCGACACGAGCATCGATTCGTCACGCATCAGCTGGTCAGCAGTGCGTCGTCCCATGAGGGACGCCAGGACGTCGACGTGGGGACCAGCAAGGTCACCGTCGAACCACGCTCGAGATGCGGCCGGAAGATCCTCCACCACGCGTCCACGACGAACGATCCGACTCACCTCTCCCCGAGGCAGTCGGCACCGAGTCGAAAGCCACGGCACGGCCGATCTCGCACCGTCGGCGGCCCAGTCACCCGAACGATCAAAGGACGACGCGGCTGCCGACACCACGGCGGCAAGGCGCTGCGACTGGCGCATCAACTCCAAGACTGCCGGTCCATCGGAGAACGCGACCGGGCCGGCTGCGACAAGTGCATCAATCGACGCTTTTAGTTCACTGAACAGCTCGGTGCTCTCTGAGGCCACAAAGACAGTGAAACAGACCGCTGTGACATGGGTAACGGTGTCTACGCACGAAACGTCGTCCCATCCACCGAGTCGCCATCGGACCAGAACCTAGTCCTCCCATTTCACAACGCGCCCCGGAGAAGTCCGGTCCTCGGCGGACGTTGCGCTCCGAGCGGCGCTCCACGACGTCGAGGCATCGCGCCAGACCTTCCGAGGTGGTCTCCACACCGCAGCGAACCGACGCGCCTCCTGGCTTCGAGTGGACCCTCAGTCGCGCACCAACGGCCGATACCTGACGCGGTGGGGATGGTCGGCGTCGGCGCCGAGCCGCCGGTGCCGGTCGGCCTCGTAGTCACTGAAGTTCCCTTCCCACCAACGCACCTGGGAGTCGCCCTCGAACGCGAGCACGTGGGTGGCCACTCGGTCGAGAAACCAGCGATCGTGACTGATCACCACGGCACACCCGGGGAAGGCGAGGAGGGCCTCCTCGAGCGCACGTAACGTGTCGACGTCGAGATCGTTGGTCGGCTCGTCGAGCAGGAGTACGTTGCCACCCCGCACGAGGACTTTGGCGAGCTGGAGCCGGTTCCGCTCGCCACCGGAGAGGAGGCCGACCTTCTTCTGCTGGTCGGAGCCCTTGAATCCGAACCCGGCGACATAGGCGCGACCGTGCAGCTCCCGCTGACCGACGACGATCCGGTCCAACCCCCCGGTGATCTCGTCGTAGACCGTAGCCTCTGCCGCCAGGTCCTCACGGGACTGGTCGACGTAGGCCAGGGTCACGGTCGAACCGATCGTCAGCGTGCCCCGATCCGGCGCGTCCTCCCCGACGATCATGCGAAAAAGCGTGGTCTTCCCCGCCCCATTCGGGCCAACGACGCCGACGATGCCACCGGGCGGGAGCATGAAGGAGAGGCCGTCGATGAGGAGCCGGTCGCCGAAGCCCTTCACGAGCCCGTCGGCGTCGACGACCTGGTCACCCAGCCGGGGTCCCGGCGGTATGGAGATCTCCAAGCCGTCGGGCCGCCCTTCGGCCGACTCGGCCGCGGCAACGAGGTCGTTGTACGCGTTCACCCGAGCCTTCCCCTTGGCCTGGCGAGCCTTCGGGGAGAGACGGATCCATTCGAGCTCACGGGCAAGCGCCTGGCTGCGGGCCCGGTCGGCACGCTCCTCCGCCGCCAGGCGAGCCTGTTTGCGCTCGAGCCACGAGGAGTAATTGCCCTCCCAGGGGATGCCGCTCCCCCGGTCGAGCTCGAGGATCCACCCAGCCACGTTGTCGAGGAAGTACCGGTCGTGTGTCACCGCCACCACGGTGCCCGGGTACTCCTGGAGGGCGCGCTCCAGCCACGCCACCGACTCAGCGTCCAGATGGTTCGTGGGCTCGTCCAGCAGCAGCAGGTCGGGTTGCGAGAGAAGCAGCCGGCACAGCGCCACCCGGCGACGCTCACCACCCGAGAGCGTGCCGATGCCGGCGTCCGGCGCCGGGAGACGGAGCGCGTCCATGGCGATCTCCAGCGTGCGGTCGAGATCCCATGCCCCGGCGGCGTCAATCCGGTCCTGGAGGTCAGCCTGTTCAGTCAGCAACGCGTCGATGTCGGCATCCGGCTCGCCCATGGCCGCACAGACCTCGTCGTAGCGATCCAGGAGCGCCCTCGTCCCGGCCACGCCGTCGGTCACGTTGCCGAGCACGTCCTTGGTCGCGTCGAGTGTCGGCTCTTGGGCCAGATACCCCACCGTGAAGCCGGGCGTGAGGCGAGCTTCGCCGGTGAACCCGTCATCCTCCCCCGCCATGATCTTCAACAGGGACGACTTCCCGGAGCCGTTGGCGCCGATGACGCCGATCTTCGCGCCGGGGAAGAAGGAGAGCGTGATCCCCCGGAGGACCTCACGGTCGGGTGGGTAGAACCGCTTCAACTCGCGCATGGCGAAGATGTACTGGGGGGCCATGCCCACCAGTGTGGCGCGTCCCGCCCGGGCACGGGCACCACACGCGGCGACCCTCGGTGGTGGCACTCACCAGGAGCCCGGGTCGAACCCCTCCAGCTCGCTGCCGACTGCCTCTTCGAGGCAGGTCGCAGCAGCAGTCCGGGCCGGGCCGCACCCGTACCGGTCCTCCAACGACACGACGCGGACGCGACCGGCACCCAACCGCCACCGGTCCTCACCGTCGGTCCCGCCTGCGACCACGAGCACCGGGACATCGGCTTCCCGGGCTGCGCCGAGTACCCCACCGACCACCTTGCCGGCGAACGAACTCGCATCCAACCTGCCTTCACCGGTGACGACCAGTGCCGCGCCAACCATCGCCTGGGTCAGGCGAACGCGCTCGGCGACGATCTCGAAACCGGGGCGCAGCGTGCCGCCAAGCGCAGCGATCGCCCCACCGAGACCTCCAGCGGCTCCAGCACCCGGGAGCACGGCAACGTCGACACCGTAGCGCCGGCGGTAGAACGAGGCGATCCGATCCAGGCGTCGAGCGAGACGGGAGAGCTGCCGACCGTGGGCACCCTTCTGGGCGGCGAACTGGAGCGCGTCGGCGAAGGGAACGGCCACGTCGCAGGCGCCGACGAGCTCGACACCGCTGACACCGCCCTGCTCTTGGATCACCCGCAACGCCCCGAGTCCCCCGTCGGTCGCCGCCGAACCCCCCAGGCCGACGACCACGCGGCGAGGCTGCCGTCTCCCCGGCTCAGACGAAACCCCGCTCGTCCGGTCCACGCCGGTGCCACGGATGGCGGCCAAGACCAGCTCGCCCGTCCCGCGACTCGACGCTCGGATCGGATCGTTCCTGTCAGGGCCGCCGAGCAGGGACAGCCCCGAGGCCTGCGCGCTCTCCACGTACACCTCGTCGCCGATGTCGAGCCACCGAGCGGTGACGGGACCTCCAAGGGGGCCGGTGACACGCGTCACACCCGTGGTCTCACCCCACCGGGCCAAGACGTCCAAGAAGCCCTCGCCGCCGTCGGAGAGGGGGATCGGGCGTACTTCCCAACCGGATCGATGCGCGGCCCGCGCAACAGACGTCACTGCGTCGGTCGCAGTGAGCGTGCCTCGGAATTTATCGACGGCAGCCAGGAGCACCGGCATCGCCGACAGCTTGGCCGATCAGCGCCAGCGTTGCCGGATGGCGCGCGCCGAGCGGCGCGTTGCAGCTGCCCTCGGAGTGGGCGTGATGGCCGTCCGGTCAGGACGCCCGACTGAGGTGTGACCCTGCCACAAGCCCCGGGCCCGGCTTCGAACCGACCGAACCATCGAGCTCTCCCCGTTCGAGACTGGGTGCCACCTCACCCCATGCGAGCTGCTGAGGCGGTGACGTCTGCAGCCGGCTCATGGCGTGCTCCATCTGCCGCCCCAGGAAGGCTCGCCGACCGATCTCCGCCACGGATACACCGAACACGACGAGCACTACAACCACCGCGATCTCTCCCATGAGGTCCTCCTCCTCGCGCCGACGACCGGAGCCCGGTCACCGCGCATCAGGGTGTGCACCACGCTGCGCGGGCAACACGGAGATCCTTCCCACTTCGGCGCGGTGGTAAACGCCTCGGCCACCCAGGCCACCCAGGCCGGCCGGCCCAGGAGCGGGGCCACGGTCGTGCGGCAGGGCGCGCTACGGTCGGGACATGGAGTTGCGCCGACTCGGCAGGACAGAGCATCGATCGTCGGTTGCCATTCTGGGCGGAGCCGCCTTCTGGGGCTCCGATCCGGAAGAGACCGCCGAGGCCTTCGCCGCCGCACTGGCCGCGGGGGTCAACCACCTCGACGTCGCACCCCAGTACGGACGGGCCCAGGAGCTGCTCGGACCGCTCGTCCCCGCTGTCCGTGACGACCTGTTCGTGGCGTGCAAGACGCTCCGACATGACCCCGACGGTGTCCGGGCTCAGATGGAGGAGTCCCTGACACTCCTCCGTTGCGACCGGTTCGATCTCTACCAGCTCCACGCCGTCACCGATCTGGCCGAGCTCGACACGAGGTCCGGCGCGGTCGCGGCCATGCTCGCCGCACGCGCCGAGGGACTGTGCCAGTGGGTAGGCATCACCGGTCACGGCCTCGGAGCGCCCGCCGCCCATCTGGAGGCGTTGCGCCGCTACGACCTCGACACCGTCATGTTCCCGGTCAATCCCCGGATGTGGGCGGACGAGGCCTACCGCAGGGACGCCGAGGCGCTTCTGTCGTATGCGTCCGCCCACGACGTCGGGGTGATGGCGATCAAGGCTGGAGCAGCACGGCCGTGGGGTGGGCGGGAACACACGGCGACGACCTGGTACGAGCCCTACACCAGCGCGGACGAGCTGGCACGGGGGATCCGGTTCGCGCTGTCGGTCCCCGGGGTGCACGCCGTGTGCACCCCGGGTGACGTCACTGTCCTGCGCACAGCGCTGGAGGTAGCTGGCGACGCCTCACCGATGAGCCCCGTCCAACGCGACGCCGCCGTGCGCGAGGTGAGCGAAGAGCCGCTCATCTTCCCCATGCCCACGGCCTGACCCCGCCCGGGTACTCCGACAGCTCCTCCCCATGTCGACACCCCCCGACCTCCTCGATCGCCGGTACCGGCTCGGTGCCCCGATCGGTCGAGGCGGGATGTCAGACGTCTACCGGGCCGAGGATGTCCAGAACGGGACCCCGGTGGCGGTGAAACTGGTGCGAACGGGCGATCCCGAGATGGCGCGCCGGCTGGCGGTGGAGGCCGTCGCGCTCGAGCGCTTCGACCACCCCGGTCTCGTCTCGTTGCTGGACGCGGGGATGCACGACGGCCAGCCGTACCTGGTGATGGAGCTGGTGGACGGCCCGACCCTCGCCGGCATGCTGGCCGGTGGGGCCATCGAGCCCGAAACGGTCGCTGCCTTCGGCGCAGCGCTGGCCGGGGCACTCGCCTACGTGCACGGGCGGGGCATCGTCCATCGCGACGTGAAGCCGGCCAACATCCTGATCACCGGGGACGGGCGGGCCAAGCTGGCCGACTTCGGGATCGCACGACTCGTCGACGCCTCCTCGATGACGGCGACGGGCACGACCCTCGGCACCGCGTCCTATATGGCACCCGAACAGCTAGAGAACCATGAGGTGGGTTCCCCTGCCGACCTGTGGTCACTCGGCATCGTGCTCCTGGAGTGCCTCACCGGGCGACGGGTGTACGAGGGAACGCCAAGCGAGGTGGTAGCGCGACGAATGGCCGCTCCGGTGCCCGTTCCCGCCGACCTGCCCCGAGCGTGGAGGCTCGTGTTGACGGGAATGCTCGACCACCGCCCCGAGGAGCGTCTCACGGCAGCCGAGGCCGCGTCGCTGCTCCAGAGCCCGGTCCTGGCGACGCCGTGGCACCGCGCACAGCGGTCCGGGGGAACCGACGACGCGACGCAGCGCTACGACCTCACCGCGCTGGCCTCTGATGACCCGACCGCCGTCATCCCCCCTGGTGACCCGACCGCCGTCATCCCCCCTGGTGACCGCCGGCAGAAACGGATCTACGCGCTGGGGCTGGCAGGCATCGTCGTCATCGCTCTCGTCGCCTTCCTTCTCGCCAGCTCGGCTGGCGGCGGCCAGCGGGCGTCCACCTCCGGGAAGGCGACACCAACCGTCCGAACCACACCACGGGCGGGAACGAGCACTTCGACCACCACGACCACGACGACCACGACGACCACGACAGTCCCCGTGACCGCGCCGGTCGCGCTCGCCGACCTCGTCCGCGACGTCGCCTCTGGCGAGAGTGCGGGAACAGTCACCGCCGGCGCAGGCCAGAGCATCGTCAACCCCGCCGAGAAGGCGGTAGCCGACGAGGATGCCGGGAAGGCGGGGCAGGCGGCCACCGACATCCAGAACGCGGTGAGCGCGCTCACCGCCGCGACGCAGAACGGATCGGTGGCCACCGCCGAGTCGGCCACACTGTCCCACGACCTCTCGGTGCTCGGCGACGTGCTCGGCCTCGCCGCCGCGACCGTGCCCACAACGACGACCGTGCCGCCCGCCGCGCCGGGACCGGCGGCGGGACCGGGGAACGGGAAGGGACCAGGGAAAGGTCACTGACCGGCCATGGCGGGATCACCACTGCCACTGCCACTGCCACTGCCACTGCGTGGACGCGGAGTCTCGTCGGCGCGGCCGAAGCCTGCATGGCGAGGCCCAGCTCCTCAGCCCGTACGGCGCGTCCCCACTACGGCGGCGCGCCGCCGACGGGGAGGAACGGCAGGCAGATCCGGCCGAGAGGCCCGGCTTGACGGCTCTTCGCGACGACCAACGGTTCGCCACGACGATCGCCGACCTGGCGGCACCGGGAGCCTGACCGAGCCCGACCGAGCCTGCCGGACGTGGCGAGAGGGCTCTTTCCGGGACCCTCTTTGAGCCGGCGAGGCGGGCTGTCTCTGGAGCTGTTGTGTTGTCGCTCGACATGACCGGCCGGGTTCGTCAACTTCCCGTCAGCGGAGACCTACCGTGTGCCTCGGGTTCCGGCAGGAGGCGCAAGGTCGTGCAGCTGGTTGACCCAGTTCGGTACCGGGCCGCAGAGGATCCCGGAGTTGCCCGCCACGCCGATCGTGACGTACTGGCCCACCTGCTTCGGATGGTAGCCGGCAGGATAGGACGCCCACGGTGGGGGGCAGGAGAGGGTCTTACCGGCTGGCGCGCCCACGACGACGATGGTGGGCCAGACCAGCTGGTCCAGCGAGCAGTTCTGTTGCACGCAGCCTCCGTAGAGGCCCGGGTCTGCACGGTTGAGCACGGGGACGGTGGTGAGCTTCAAGACCACGGACCTGGTCGCCCCCGGCGCGCCAAGAGGTGCAGGTGAGGAGGTGGCGACGTAGGTCTCCTCGTCCCTCGTGAGGACGCCGAAGGGGAGGCGGGCGGTCGAGCCGCCGGGGCATCCTCCGAGGCTCGGGTCCCGGTTGGTGAGCGCTGCGAACCATGCTCGGTGGGCAATCGCCCCGACGTTCAGGGCCTTGCCGGAGGCTGCGTCGACGACCACCAGCTCGGTGCCCGACGACGTCGACGAAGTGCCGGTCGATCCGGAGTCGGGGCGCGTTCCGGTCAAGAGCACGGCCCAGACCGGCTGCCACGGTGTCGGGGTGGAGAAGGCTTCTTTGGAGGTGACGGCGTGGTCGGATTGGAGCAGGGCGGAGATCTCCGCCCAGGAGGACAGCTTGGCCTGTGCCGAGGATCTCGAGAGGTGAGCAGCCCTCACGGCAGTCGCGACCGCCGACGCCTTGGTGACGACAGGCCCTGGTTGGACGGGAAGAGAAACCACGCTGGCCGGGCTGAACGCGGCGTGCTGGGCCACGTCGATGATCGTCGCTGCGGGGAGCTTGTAGCCGACGACGCTCAGGAGATCACCGGTGGTCGGCTTCCAGTAGATACCGATGAAGTGCGGGTCGGGAGGACCGTCCTCGAGCAGGCCGGGGTGTCCTTCCACCTCGACGGCCGTGGCGGAGGTTCGCCCGCCGGCAGCGGCGGTGAGGGCTCCGGGGCTAGTGGAGAGGTGTAGCTCGATCCGCGGCGGATCCGATCCTGTGGCCGAGTACGTGAGCCCGGAGGTGGGATCGGAGGTCGTCCCGCTGGTGAGGTGAAACCCGGCAGGCAGCCACTGGGCGGCGAGCGATGCCGGCCCGGGCACGACCCCGGGCACCGTGGTCGTGCACCCTGCCGGGTCGCTGGCGGCGAGCTGGGCGTTACGGCTGGAGCGAGGGCTCGGGGCCGCGCTGCCCGCTGCTCCGCATGCCGCCAGCAACAGTGCGCCGGCGGCGAGCACGCCGGCAACTGCGGCGTTGCGGCGAGCGGGCCGCGATCGTTGCCGATGTCGCCGGAGACGCCGGCTGACGCGGCTCAGGGTCCTCTCCCTTCCCATGTCCCTTCTGACTCGTGACGGGTTCGCCAGGTTCCGCCTGCCGGCTCCCGACGCCAGGTCCCCGTGCCTCCCCGCCGGCGCCCCCCTCGCGCCGGCGCGCTCGGTGCGCGGCTCGACGTTGTGTCGTTCAGCCGTCACGTTGTGTCGTTCAGCCATCGAGGCTCTGCCACTGCGCGCCATTGGAGGTGCGCCAAAGGCCTCGTGGAGTGAGGACCCATCCGTGGGTGGCATCGACGAAGGTGACCTGCACGGCCCCGCCGGAGCCGGAAGGCGGCAGGAACGCCGGTCGCCAGGTGCGCCCCTGGTCCGTGGTCACGTCGACCGGGCCGCGCCCGAAGGCGAGCCAGACGTCCTGGTCGGAGACGGCTGCCAGGCCGACGATGGAGCCGGTGCGCCCGAGCGCGCCGATCGAGGTAGCCCTGGCGAGCCCCACGCTGGCCGTCTGCCGCCAGCTCCGGGCCGCATCTGTCGAGAAGTGGACGGACTTGGCTTGCAGGGTTCCCGCCGGCCGGCTGCCACACGCCAGCCACAGGTGGTCGACGTTGACCGCGCTGAGCTGCTGGTCGGGGAAGGTGCCGCACGGGTCGGACCGTCGTTGCCAGCTCGACCCACCGTCGGTCGTCTGGAACAACGTCGAGCTGAGACGGCCGCCAGCGGTGCTCTCCGACACGACGAACCCGCCTCGCTGGCTCACCCTGGCCAACTCTCCGATGTTTCCTGAACCGGGTATCGAGGCGTTGCTCTTCCAGGTGCGGCCAGCGTCGACGGAGACCTCCAGCCGGGCGGGGCTCGTCCGACCGCCCTGGGAGGCTGAGCCGATCAGGGCCCACAGCTCGCCATCACCGACTGGGGGACCGAGCGTCGACCCGCCCGGGCCGAGAGGGGGGGCGATGCCGAGCACCGGTCCGGGGAACTCGACCACCTGCCACGACGAGCCCCGATCCAGGCTCACGTAGAGACGCCGGGCACCTCCGCTACCAAGAGGGTCGGTGCCGGCATAGGCGTACAGGTCGGCGACGTTGGCGCCCTGCCCGTTGCCGGCGAGTGCCACCACCAGACGGGTAGGAGTCGGGCCGCCTGCACGTGTCGGCAGCGCTGCGCCGACGACCGCCCAGCTCAGGCCGCTATCGCTGGTGCGCGCCACCCGCATCCGACCCTGCACCTGGGCGAGAGCCCACCCCCTTGTGGGAGACACGAAGTCCACCCAGCGCAGGTCGCCGCCACCAGGTGCCAGGGCCGGCGAACGCGGGGGCAGCGAGTAGGCCGAGGGCTGTCGTGGGACGGCCGCTTTCTGTGGGCCGTGGACCGCTGGGGCAGCACTTGCCCGTGGCCGGCTCGGATGCCCAGCGGACGGCACGATCAGGGCGACGGCGAGCACTGCGACAGCGACGGCGGCGACCGGTCCGCCCACCAACGCGGCACGCCGGTGGCGCTGATGCGTCCGCACCCGCCGGACCAGGCGACCGTGCACCTGGTCATCGACGGGCAGCGCCTCGGCCCGGCGGCGCAGCTGCGCAGCGATCTCGGATTCGAGGTCAGACATCTATGTCCCCTATGTCCCCGTCGAGGGCTCGGCGCAGGGCTTCGAGGGCCCGAGCGGTGCGCGACTTGACGGTTCCGGATGCCACCCCCAACGTGGCTGCCGTCTCGGCTTCGGACAGGTCCTCCAGGTAACGCAGGACGACCACCTGGCGCTGGGCGACCGGCAGCGCCCGCAGGGCCGTCCACAGCCGGTCGCGCTCCGCGGTCCGCTCTTCGACGTCCGCGGCCGGCGGCTCTGGGCGCCGGCGCAACTCCTCTCGCCGCGCGACGAAGCGGTGACGTCGCCAGCTCGCCACCCTGTTGACCACGGCCCGCCGCAGATAGGCCCGTGGGTCGTCGACGTTGCCCCGCGAAAGCCGTGGCCAGGCGCGGGCGAGTACGTCGCCGACAATGTCCTCGGCCTCGGCTGGATCGCCGCACAAGACGTAGGCGAGTCGCAACAGACCCCGGTAATGGAGTCGCACCAGCTCCTCGAGGTCACCGGTGGCCGGCATCGGGCCATCTTCGTCGCCCCGTCACGATCGACCAATGACACCGGCCGATCACCCGTTCGGCCCGCGGCCCCGGAACGTGGCGTAGCCGGGAGACAAGAGCCCCATCGCCCTGCCCAACGTGGGCCAGAGTTCAGGCGAGTGGGCCGCCCAGCGGACATGGCCAAGCCCGCGCACTCTCTCGCAGCCAGTGGCGTCCACCTCGACGGGCGTCAGAGCCCGCTCACCGGCAGAGAAGACCAGGCGGTAGACGATGCCGACGTCGGCCGGGCAGTGGAACGTGCCACTTGGCATCGTGGGCAACGAGCACAACGCCCGAGCGGCCGCACGCACCTTGGTGGCATCGGTGACGGTCACCTCGGCAGGAAACGAGAAGCGCATGTGGTTCTGGGGAAAGGCATCGCTCCTATGGACGGCGAGCCGGTCGAGGGTGGGCACCGAGGTGCAGAGGGGCGAGTCGGCTGCCGACGCCGGGCGTGACGGGCCAGGATCGCCGCGGCCCACCGAGCTCCCACAGGCAGCGAGCACGAACGCCGCTGCCGCCAGGAACGCCGCCGCCGATGCACGCGTCCTCGACCCCCACACGCGCCGACCGTCACCACGGGCCGCTCCGGGCGAACCTGTCGTTGGGTTTTGCTCCATGACCCATCTGACGCATGACTGCCACGGCTGGTTCCGTGCTCGGCTCGGGTGTGCCCGACGGGGCGGTTGCAGATCGGGTGGGCAGCGCACGATCCGTCGAAGAAACCGCCACGGACCGCCTGGCCGACCTCACTGCCAACCTCGCTGAGTGGCAGGAGACCTTGGAGATCGCCGTCGCACCCGCCACCCGTCCACGACATCCCCAACCCGCCCGGGTTCGGATGCGGGACACGAGAGCGGACGACGGGATTCGAACCCGCGACCCTCACCTTGGCAAGGTGATGCTCTACCAGCTGAGCCACGTCCGCGTACCCGCGTACCCTAGCATCGGCGACCGACGCTGCTCGTCACACGGCCACGTCGCCGTGCCACCAGGGTACTGAACGGGTGTCTGCGGCCTGGTGCCGCTTCTGGCATGGCTCGGTGGGCGCGACCGCCGCCACCAGCCGGTCCAGCTCCCCGAGTACGCCGTATGCCATCCTCCGGGGATCGGGCACCAGCGCACGGCAGCTCTGCACCCCGACGTGGAGCGTGCCTGCGTAGGAGAGCACGGTGACGTTCAGGCCCACGCCCTCACTGATCGGGCCCAAGGGGTAGATCGCCGTGACGCGCAGACCACCGAGACGTACAGGATCCTCCCCACCGGGAACGTTCGACACCACCACATTGCACACCGGGGGGAGGTAGTCGAAGAGGCGAAGGTCGGACAGGGCCCGCGCAACCGTGGCCGGTGCGGCCGGGATCAGCGCGTCCGCCCAGCTCTCCAACCACGCTGACCCCACGTCCCTACAGACCAGCTTCGCCCGTCGGGCGCTGTCGCGCACGAGCCGGAAACGACCCACCGGATCCTCGACCCCGGTAGCCAACGACACCAGCATCCCGGTCACCCGGTTCCCGGCCGCCCCTCTCCCGGTCTCCACATCCGGCCCACGCGCCCCCGTACCCTGGGCCGCCACCAATCCCGCCCCTGACCCCTGCGCCGCCACCGAGACCGGCACCATCGCCACGAGCGACCCGTCGGGAACCTCGCCTCGCTCCGCGAGGTAGGTGCGTAACGCACCTCCGACCAACGTCAGCACAACGTCGTTCACCGTGCCGGCCAGCACCACGCCGAGCTGTCGGACGACAGCCATCGGGAGCTCAGCCCACGCGACCTCCCGGTCGGGGGAGATCGCCCGGTTGACCGAGGTGCGCGGCGCGTCGAACGGCCGGGGCAGCAGTGCACCGTCGCCGTCCTGATGGCGCGCCACCAGCACCCGGATGTCACGGATGCCGCGGGCCGCAGAACGTGCCGACCGCACCACGTCGCCGAACACGTTGTCGAACACGACCCGGAGGACCTCTGGACCGGTCGGCACCCGCCCGGTCAACGGTGGCAACGGAGGAGACGGCTCGTCCACCGGCCGACCGCCGGACACCTCGGCACCTGGTTCGGCACCTGGTTCGGCGGCGGCGGTATCAGGCACGGTGGCGTCAGCGACGACGCCGTCGAGGTCGAAGAGCGCGGCCAGGACACCGAGACCGGAGATCCCGTCGGCGATGGCGTGGTGCAGACGCGCCACCACGGCCGTGCGGCCGTCGTCCAGACCCTCCACCACCACCAGATCCCAGAGCGGGCGCGATCGGTCGAGGGGCCGGGAGACGACGTCAGCCACCACCCGCTCCAGCTCGGCGGTAGTACCAGGTCGGGGGAGCGCAGCCCGGCGCACGTGTGCGCCGATGTCGAACTCCGGATCGTCGACCAGGAACGGCCGGCCCACACCGAAGGGCACCTCGATGACCCGGCGGCGCAGGACCGGCGCGCGCGCCAGCCGGGAGGCAACGGCTTCCCGGATGCGGGCGTAGACCTGCTCCGGTCCGAGCGCGGGCGCTCCGCATTCCCCGGTGGCCTCGAGGAGCAGCACCGCCGACACGTGGAGGTGCATCGCCTTCGTCTCGATGGACAGGAACGCGGCATCAAGCCCTCCGAGCCGTTCGTCAGCCATCCGGTCTCCGTCGCTACCGACCGGTGGACCCGAAGCCGGCAGTGCCCCGGGGGCTCGCCTCCAGCGACGGCACCGGGGTGAACGAGGCCAGGCCGACCCGCTGGATCACCAGTTGGGCGATACGGTCGCCCCGCTCCACCTGGTAGGGCGTCGTCGGGTCGGTGTTGATCAGCAGGACGGCCAGCTCGTCCCTGTAGCCGGCGTCGATCAGACCGGGGGTATTGAGGCAGGTGACACCGTGTCGCAGGGCGAGACCGCTCCGAGGTTGGACGAACCCGGCCCATCCGGGCGGAATGGCGAGCGCGATGCCGGTCGGGACCAAGGCTCGACCGCCCCCCGGGGCCAGCACGACGTCCACTCGTGCCATCAGGTCGGCACCGGCATCGTGGAGCCTGGCGTACGAAGGAAGGGGGAGGTCGGGATCGAGCCGTTTCACAGGGACCCGGACGACCTGGACCTCTGCGTTCCCGCCCGCGTTCGCCTCTGCGTTCCCGTCACCGGCCACGGGAGGGCCACCTCCGGCTTCCAGCCTGCGGGTCCGCCGCGGCGGGCTGCCGGTCGGTCCCGATCGTCCAAGGCTCCCTGCTCTCCACGGTGCTCCGATCCGCTTCCCCGCCGACCGAGGCGACGCCGCACGCCACGCACGGTGCACGCCGACGATAGCCGGGCCGGACAGCAATGGCTCCCGTGCCTCCAGAAGGCCGGCCCCACCTAGCCCGCCAGTCGTGCCGTTCGTTTCGCCGCCCCCAGGCCCGCCACCGGGGTCGGAGCCGAAGCGCCAGGCCGCGTTCGGAGCGCCGGTGACGGATGCACTAGCGTCCAGCGACGTGCTCGTCTGGATGGACCTGGAGATGACCGGCCTGGATGCCACTCGCGACACCATCGTGGAGATCGCCACCCTGGTGACCGACGACGACCTCGTGACGATCGCCGAGGGACCAGACCTGGTGATCGCCACCCCGGCCGACGCGCTGGCCGGCATGGACGACTTCGTCCGCTCGATGCACACGAAGAGCGGGCTCCTGGCGGAGATCGAGTCGGCGACGACCTCCCTCGACGAGGCCGGGGCGGCGACCCTGGAGTTCATCCGGACCCACGTCCCCAAGCCCCGCGCGGTGCCGCTCGCCGGGAACTCGATCGGAACCGACCGGAGGTTCCTCACCGCCTACCTTCCGGCCATCGAGAACTACCTCCACTACCGGTCCGTCGACGTCTCCACCGTCAAGGAGCTGGCCCGCCGGTGGCACCCCGAGGTACTCGCCGGCGCCCCGGCGAAAGCGACGGCGCACCGCGCCATGGACGACATCAAGGAGAGCATCGCCGAGCTGGCCTACTACCGTTCGGCACTGTTCCTCCCGGCCGTAGCGACGGCAGACGCTCCGCCTGAGAAGCCGCACCCCGGGAGGACTCCCGAGGGTCTGCCGTGACACGGGACAAGGCGACCGCTGCACTCACCGCGCCCGGGCAGTTCTTCGAGATGGAAGAGCTCGCGATCCGCGGGATCCCGACACGCGTGTGGAAGCACGCGCCGACCACGCTGCGAGCGGTCCTCGAACTGTCGACCGCCCACGGTGACCGGGACTTCCTCGTCTACGAAGACGAGCGGATCACCTTCCGGCGACACTTCGCCATGGCGGCGGCCGTCGGCCGCGAGCTCACCGACCGGTTCGGCATCACGAAGGGCGACCGCGTTGCCATCGCCATGCGCAACTTGCCGGAGTGGGTGATCACCTTCTGGGCCGCTGTGTCCGTGGGGGCGGTGGTGGTCCCACTGAACGCCTGGTGGACGGGACCCGAACTGGCGTACGGCCTGGAGGACTCCGGTACGTCGATGGTCTTCACCGACGAGGAGCGCAGCGAGCGTATCGCTCCCTACGTCGACGGGATCACCGACCTGCGCGCCATGGTCGTCGCCAGCGAGCACGTCGGCCCGGACGGCACGCGCTCCCCCACGTCGGCTGCACCGTCGGCTGACGCCAGCCAGGGCACGCCGGTGTTGCCGGTGTTGCCGGTGTTGCCGGTGTTGCCGGTGTTGCCGGTCGTCCCGTTCGCCCAGCTGCTCGCCTCTGCAGACGACGACGCGACCCTTCCCCCAGTCGACCTCGCTCCCGAGGACGACGCCACGATCTTCTACACCTCGGGGACGACGGGGAAGCCCAAGGGTGCCGTGGGGACGCACCGCAACAGCTGCTCGAACCTCATGAACCTGTTCTTCAGCGCCGCTCGAGGCTCGATGCGCGCCAAGGCAGCGGCCGGAGACGCACCGAGCGATCGCCAGAACGCCAATCTCCTGTCGGTTCCCCTCTTCCACGCCACCGGATGCCACGCCATCCTGGTGACGAACACCGCAGCCGGGGGCAAGCTCGTGATGATGCACCACTTCGATCCGGAGCGGGCGCTCGAGCTGATCGAGCGGGAGCAGATCACGAACTTCGGGGGGGTGCCCGCCACCGTGATGCAGGTGCTCGACTCCCCGAGCTTCGCCTCGCGAGACACCTCCTCGGTGCGCAGCATCTCCTACGGCGGGGCACCGGCCCCTCCGGACCTCGTCCGCCGGATCAAGGAGCACTTTCCCGTGGGGGCGCCGGCCAACGGGTACGGACTCACCGAGACGTCGGCCATGACGACGATGAACGCCGGAGACGACTACGTCGCCCGTCCTGAAAGCGTCGGTCCACCCGCTCCGGTGTGCGACGTCGCGGTGGTTCCCGACGACCATGTCGGCGACGAGCCCCCTCCGGGTCCGCCGGTTCCCGACCGGGTCGGCGAGCTGTGGGTGAAAGGTCCGAACGTCGTGCGCGGCTACTGGCACCGGGACGAGGAGACCGCCCACACCTTCACACAGGGATGGCTCCATACCGGCGACATTGCCCGGATCGACGCCGACGGGTTCGTCACCATCGTCGACCGGGCAAAGGACCTCATCATCCGGGGCGGGGAGAACGTCTACTGTGTCGAGGTCGAGGCCGCCCTCTTCGCACACCCGGCCGTAGCGGACTGTGCGGTGATCGGCGTGCCCCACCCGGTGCTCGGCGAGGAGGTGGGCGCGGTCGTCGTCCTGCGCCCCGGGACCGATGTCGACGCCGGAGAGCTCCGTCGGTTCGTCGCCGAGCAGCTCGCCACCTTCAGTGTTCCCACCCACTTCTGGTTCCGCGGGGACCTCCTACCCAGGAACGCCGCCGGAAAGCTCCTGAAACGCGAGCTGAGGGCAGAGCTCCTCGACCCGCCCCTCTGACCGCCTGGCGATCAGCGATCAGCGATCAGCGATCAGCCAGTAACTTCCGGGTAGCGGCGACGTCCCGGTCCATCTGGGACACGAGCGCCTCTGTCGTGTCAAAGACCTGGTTGCTCCGCAGCCATTCGGCAAAGGAGACGCGGGCGAACTCCCCATAGAGGTCGCCGTCGAAGTCCAGGAGATGCGCCTCGATGAGGACTGGACCCCGGGGACCGTAGTACGTCGGTCGCGTCCCGATCGAGACCGCCGCCGGCCAGCGCGACCCGTCGGGCCGGTCGTAGAAGCCGGCATAGATCCCCTGACCCGGCACCGCCATCCCGGGAGGGACGTCGACGTTCGCCGTCGGGTACCCGAGCTCGGCGCCACCCCTGCCGTCGCCGTGACCAACCGCGCCGCGGAGCTCGTGGGGCCGGCCGAGCAACGCAGCCGCTTGCGAGACCTCCCCAGAGGCCACCAACGCCCTGATCCGGGTCGACGAGATGGGACCCAGGTTCCCGGCCACGAAGGACGTCTCCAGGGTCACCCCGTCGACGGCGAAACCGGCCTGGGTCCCGACCTCCCGGAGCATGGCGACGTCACCCTTGCGCCCATGGCCGAAGTGGAAGTCCTCCCCGACCACCACCAGCCGGGCCCCGAGCGCTCCCACCAGGACCTCGTCGACGAACGCCCGTGCCGACTCCCGGGCCCGCTCCTCGTCGAACGGAAGGACGATCACCCGGTCGACCCCCGTCGATGCCAGGAGCTCCAGCTTCTGGTCGAGATTACACAGCAGGAGTGGAGCGGACTCGGGACGCACCACCGTGGCCGGATGGCGATCGAACGTCACCACCGCCGTCTCGAGACCCTGTGCCCCTGCCCGCGTCCGGAGCCGGGCGAGCAGGGCCCGATGGCCCAGGTGGACGCCGTCGTACGCACCGATCGTGACCGCCGACCCGGTGGCCGGCGGGACGCACCTCGCGACATCGGTCACGACCTCCATCAGTCCGTGCCCATTACACCGAGCGCCGCACCGAGCGCCGCACCGAGCGCCGCACCATCCCACCGTGTCACGATCCGCCCACCAGCACCACCGCCGGACGGATGCGATCCGTCGCCGTCCGCTCGTAGACGGCCAGGAGGTTGTGGTCCGGGTCCACGATGCCCCACGGGCCATCCCCGACTGCCCCGAGCGGCACCCGATCCAGTGGGAGGCCCCGGCGCACCAGTTTGGCCACGTCGGACCCGACTTCCACCTGGGGCAGATCCCGCATTGCCTGAGCCGTGGTGAGCACGGCGGCCGGCGTCAGCTCGTCGACACGGCGGGCATCGTCGACGCCAAACGACCCGATCCGCGTCCCCCGTAGCGCCCGTAGGTGCGCCCCCCCGCCGAGGCTTGCCCCCAGGTCCGCGGCAAGCACGCGCACGTAGGTGCCCGACGAGCACTCCACCTCGATCCGGTAGACCAGTGGATCGGTTGTGGGATCGACCTCGAACCGGTGGACCACCACCGGGCGCGCCGCCCGCTCCACCTCGATCCCCGCCCGCGCCATCGCGTGGAGACGCGTCCCGTTGACCTTCAATGCCGACACCATGGGCGGCACCTGGAGGATCGGTCCGGTGAGATCGCCAGTGGCGAGGCGCACGTCCTCCAGGGTGACCGCCGACATGTCCCAGGTTTCCGTCGCCTCACCCGAGGCGTCGAGCGTGGTCGTGGCGACACCTAGGACGACCTCGGCCTCGTAGGTCTTCGGCAGTGCGGTGAGGAAGCGGAGGAGCCGGGTCGCCCGGCCGATACCGACAAGGAGCACGCCGGTCGCATCGGGGTCCAGTGTCCCGGCGTGACCCACACGACGCTGCCCGAAGAGGCGCCGGCACCGGGCCACGACGTCGTGGGACGTCCATCCGGGCTCCTTGTCGACCACCGCCACCCCGGTCAGGGGCTCTTCGGTCACCCCTGCTCCCCGAGCCGGCGCAGCACGTCTTCGACGCGGTTCCCGGCCACGACGGCAGGATCGACCTCGAAGCTGAGCAGCGGTGTCCGCTTCATGCGGACCTGACGGCCGACCGCCCGCTGGAGATGCGCCCGGCGTTCGGCCAACGCCTCGGCGGCATCGGCGGAGAGCGAGCCCAGGTAGACCCGGGCCTGACGGAGGTCGGGAGCGGCGTCGACACCGGTCACCGTCAGCATCGACAGCCGTTCGTCGGCGTCGGACAGGCGCTCGAGCTCCTCGGCGAGCACCTGTCGCAACACCTCGTTCACGCGCAGCGACCTGGCGTAGGGGGGGGCTCCTCGATTGTCCTGGCGACGACCCGGCACAGTTCCTCCGGTCAGGTGCGCGGGATCTCGCGCTCCTCGAACGTCTCGATCACGTCGCCTTCCTTCAGGTCCTGGTAGTCCGAGAGCCCGATACCGCACTCGAAGCCGGACTGCACCTCCCGGGCATCGTCCTTGAACCGGCGGAGCGAGGTGATCGTCCCCTTCCAGATCACCACGCCGTCGCGCAAGAAGCGCACCTTGGATCCACGCGTGATCACCCCGTCACGTACGTAGCACCCGGCCACGGCGCCGATCCGCGGCACCCTGAAGACCTGGCGGACCTCGGCCTCCCCGGTGACGACCTCTTCGTAGACGGGGGCGAGGAGCCCCAGCATCGCCGCTTCGATCTCCTCGATGAGCTTGTAGATGATCTCGTAGGTCCGGATCTCCACGTCCGACTTCCCGGCCTGCTCCCGAGCCCGGCGATCAGGGCGCACGTTGAACCCGATGATCGTGGCGTTCGATGCCTGGGCCAGCTGGACGTCGTTCTCGGTGATGCCCCCGACGCCACGATGGACGAAGCTGAGCTTCACGTCGTCACGCTCGAGCTTCCGCAAGCTCTCGGTCACGGCCTCGAGCGATCCCTGGACGTCGGCTTTCAAGATCATGTTCAGCGTGGCCGTCTCGCCCCGCTGGATCTGCTCGAAGAGGTCCTCGAGCTTCGCTCCGCCCAACGCGGAGAACGCTGCGGGCCCGTGACCGGCGACCCGGTAGCGGTGCGCCCGAGCCTCCCCGATGGTCCTCGCCTGGGCCAGCTCGGGCGCCACCCGGAACTCGTCACCGGCGTTCGGCGGCTCGGAGAACCCGAGCACCTGTACCGGCGTCGACGGTGGCGCTTCTTTGATCTGGTCACCCCGGTCATTGATGAGCGCCTTGACCTTCCCCCACGCTGCCCCGGCAACCACCGGGTCACCGACACGGAGGGTGCCACGCTCGACGATCACCGAAGCGACCGGACCCCGACCGACTTCGAGCTCCGCCTCGAGGACGACGCCCCGGGCGTGCCCTTCGGGGCTGGCCACCAGCTCCTCGACCTCCGCCACCAGGTTCACCTGTTCGAGAAGGTCATCGATGCCCAGGTTCTGGAGCGCCGAGATCTCCACCGTGATGGTGTCGCCTCCCCAGGCCTCGGGCACGAGGCCGTACTCGGACAGCTGCTGGAGCACCCGGTTGGGGTCGGCCTCCTCCCGATCGATCTTGTTGACGGCCACGATGATCGGCACCTCGGCAGCCTTGGCGTGGTTGATCGCCTCGACCGTCTGGGGCATGACCCCGTCATCGGCCGCCACCACGAGGATCACGATGTCGGTGACCTCGGCGCCCCGCGCCCGCATGGCGGTGAAGGCCTCGTGACCCGGGGTGTCGATGAACGTGATGGAGTGGTCGCCCAGCTCGACCTGGTAGGCACCGATGTGCTGGGTGATCCCCCCGGCTTCACCCGCGACGACATTGGCCGACCGGATGCGGTCGAGCAGCAGCGTCTTGCCGTGGTCCACATGGCCCATCACGGTGACGACCGGCGGGCGAGGCCGGAGCATCGCCTCGTCGTCCTCCTCGTCGTCGTCGTCGAAGAACTTCGCCAGGAGCTCGGCTTCCCGCTCCTCCCCTGGGTCGACCAACCGCACCACGGCACCCAGCTCGGCCGCGAACAGCTCGATCATGTCATCGCTCAACGACTGGGTGGCCGTCACCATCTCCCCTTGGAGCAGGAGGAACCGGATCACGTCTCCGGCCGAACGATTCAGCTTCGGACCGAGGTCGCGCGCGGTCGACCCGCGCTCGATGACCACCTCGCTGTCGGGAACCGGGGCCGTCGACGGCAGGTACGCGGTGAGCTGGGTCGGCTCGAGCTCCTCCAGGTTGCGGCGACGACGCCGGGGACGACGCTGGTTGGGGCGTCCCCGACCGACGCCCGGGCCGCCCCGGCCCGGCGGACCGGCAGGGCCACCACCAGGTCCTCCCGACGGGCGTCCCGCATACCCCCCGCTGCTCCCACCTCCGGGCCGGCTCCCGTAGCCACCTCCACCCGGGCTCGGCGGTCGGCCTCCATAGCCACCGCCCGTGCCGGCGGGGCGTCCGGGACCCCCGGACCTCGGGGCCGGCGCCGACGGCCGCCTCCCTCCCGCACCCGGCGGGGGCGGGATCGGCTTGCCGGTGGCGGAACGAGGCGGGCCTCCGGGCGGTGGTGGGATCGGTCGTCCGGTGAGGCTCGTCGGCGGACGAGGTGGGCCAGACGGCCGGGCGGGCGGACGGGCAGCGCCGGCGGGCGGTCCGGGAGCTTCGGCAACGCTCCCGGTCTCACCACCTGCACTGGTCGCTCCCTGGGGCCCGACGACCGGTGCGACCGGTGCGACCGGTGCGACCACGACAGTCGGCAGTGTCGGCGGGACCGGCGCGTCCGGGGTCGCGGCGGGTGGCGCCGGGTCACCGGCTACCGGCGCGGTCGGCATGCCATCGGGAGGTGTAGCCGTCGGTCCTCCGGCGACCGGAGCCGGTGGGCGCGGTGCTCCGGCGACCGGCGCCGGTGGGCGCGGTGCCTCCGTCGCAGCTGGTACCGAAGCGGCGGCAGGCCGGTCCACGCCCGCGGCCGGATCGCCCGTCGGGGCAGTGTGCCCTCCGGCAGGGGCGGTGGGCGGCGTGGCCGGAGCCACGGGCGCCACAGCCGCGGCCGCGGCCGGCGCTGGGACCGGCGGGCGGAGCACCTGAGTGTCGGACGCCGGACGACTGGTCACCAGTCGGCCGGACCGCTTCACCGGCGCCGGCCTCGACGTATCAGAGGGCAAGGATGATGCGCCACGGTCACCCGCCGCGTTCGTGGTGCCGGACGGGAGTACCTCGACGGACGACGGCTGGCGCTCCTCGGGCTGCGGCTCGCCGAGCTTCGCCGGCCCCTTTTTCGCCGCGGCCTTCTTCACCGGCTCCGGCTCGTCGGGCTGGACGTCCCTCCGGAGACCCTCGCGATCCGCCTTCCGCCGGGCCCGATCGGCCTGGGCGTCCTCGATCGACGACGAGTGGCTCTTGACTCCCATCCCGAGGGACAGGCACAGGTCAAGGGCCTCTTTGTTGGTCAGACCGAGCTCATGTGCAAGCTCGTAGACACGGATCTTTTTCGGCAACGGCTCTTACTGCCCTTCCTTCGCTGCTTCCCATCCATCGATTCGCAAGCGAGAACCACCATCCTCGCACATCACGGCGCACTCTCTCCCCCCGCGACCACTTCCGACCGCCCGAGACGCTCGATGGCGCCCGGATCGACACGGGCTTTCAGGGCCCGGTCGAAGGACCGACGCTTCGTCGCCAGACCCAGACAGCTGGGCGACCACCGGCACAGCCATGCTCCACGGCCAGGGACACCGGTGCCGGTAGCCAGCCTTCCATCCGGCAGCAGCGCGACTCGGAACAACCTGTCGACGGGGGCGGCAACCCGACAACCGATGCACGTTCGGACCGGTGCCGAGCCTATCCCGACCCCTCGGCACTCCCGGCCTCCTCGGCCTCGGCGACCACACTGGTAGCCTGCTCGGCACTCCCGGCCTCCTCGGCGTCTCCCGCCCCTTCGGACCACTGGGCGGCGGACACCGCCTCACCGCCCTCGGCCGGCTGCCAGACCATCTCCCCGGCGGCGTTCTGCACCCACTCGCCCTCGGCCCACTCCTCGCCGGCGTACCCCGACTCCTCCTCAGCGAGCTGCGACTCGCTCTTGATGTCGATCCTCCAGCCGCTGAGCCGCGCCGCCAACCGGGCGTTCTGGCCCTCCTTGCCGATGGCCAGCGAGAGCTGGTAGTCGCTCACGACCACGGTCGCCGTCCCGGTAGTGTCGTCGAGACGGACCTCGCGCACCCGTGCAGGAGCCAGCGCGTTCTGGATGAACTCCACCGGGTCGTCGGAGAACGGGACCACGTCGACCCGCTCGCCTCGGAGTTCGTTCGTCACCATCCGGACGCGCGAGCCGCGGGCACCGACGCACGCGCCCACCGGATCGACGTTCGGGTCGTTCGACCACACCGCGATCTTCGTCCGGTGACCGGGTTCGCGCGCCGCCGCCCTGATCTCCACGGCCCCGGACGAGATCTCGGGCACCTCGAGCTCGAAGAGCCGCTTGATCAGGCCAGGGTGGCTCCGGCTCACGACGATCTGGGGACCCTTCGTGGTCTTGCGAACCTCAACGATGTAGGCCTTCAGCCGGGCGCCGTGCTCGTAGCGCTCGTAGGAGACCTGCTCGGCCTGGGGGAGCAGCGCCTCGACCTTCCCGAGGTCGAGAAGGGTGTAACGGTTGTCCGTCTGCTGGACGATCCCGGTGACGATGTCGCCCTCCCGGCCGGCGTACTCTTCGTACTTCAGGTCGCGCTCGACCTCCCGGATGCGCTGGAGGATGACCTGCTTCGCCGTCTGGGCCGCGATCCTTCCGAAGTCGTCCGGCGTGTCGTCCCACTCGCGGATGACATTGGCCTCGTCGTCGAGCTCCTGGCCGTAGACGCGGATCTCGCCAGAGTCCGGGTCGATCGTGACCACAGCCTCCTCGGCGGCGTCCGGGCGGCGCTTGTAGGCGGCCACAAGGGCGTTGGCGAGCGCATCGAGGAGTGTCTCGACCGAGATCCCCTTGTCCCGGGCGATCTGGCCCAACGCGTCGAGGAACTCGAAGTTCGTCTGGCTCATGGCGTGGTGACCTGCTTCCTCTGTCGCTTCTTCGGGGACACCGGCGGCCCATTGCGCCCACGGCCGGGTCCGCCCTCGGGATGCTGCGGCCCCCACTGGAACACCGTGCGGACCTTGTCGACGTCGCCGTAGCCCAGCCGGAGGGTCTCAGGGGCATGCTCGGCCTCGACGACGAAGCCGTCGTCGTCGGCAGCGACCAGCACCCCGACGAACCGGCGAGGCCCTGGAACCTGGGGCCGCGTCTTCACCGAGACGGTGGCCCCGATCGCACGGTTGAAGTGGTCGGGTGTGCGCAGGGCCCGTTCGATCCCGGGGCTGGATACCTCGAGGGCGTAGGGCCCGGGGAGAGGATCGTGCTGGTCGAGGTAGGTCGAGAGCACGCGATTGGCTTTCGTCAGCGCCTCGAGGTCAACGCCTCCGGGCTGGTCGACTGACACGAGGAGCACGCCCGACTTGACCTCGACGTCCACGAGCTCGAGACCCGTCGCCACCACCACCGGGGCGAGCGCGGCAAACAGTTGGTCGGTCATGACGATGCTGCTCCCTCCTCGCTCGGATGTCCACCTGGCCGTCTCTTCGTGCTGCCCGGCGGACTGTTCGGCAAAACAAAAGCGTGGGCTCTCCGCCCACGCTCCTCCAGCGCCTCTCCACTCCAACCGAACGGCAGCACGCCACTATAGCAGTGACCGGCGCCTCGATCCCGACGAACAGGGTGATCGCGCCCGCGAGCACCTCCGGCTCCGCCCGTTCAGGCGCCAGACACTTCGCCCGCCTCGCCGAACTTCTTCCGGATGAGGTCCACCCGCACCTCCGATGCGTTGGCGTCCTCTCCCCGGTCGTCGAGCAGCGCCCGCCGGTCGGCCTCGGCCTCGGCCTCGGCTCCCGCGTCGGCGGCGGCCAACCGCGCCTCGACGCCCTCTGCCACCAGGCGCTCCGCCTCGGCGACCAGGGCGTCGACCATCTCGTCCTCGGGAACGACCCGCACGATCTTCCCTTTGATGAACAGGTGACCGCGATGGCGACCCGCCGCGATGCCGAGGTCGGCGCCCCGTGCCTCGCCGGGGCCGTTCACCACACAGCCCATGACTGCCACCTGGATCGGCAGCTGCCGGTCCTCCAGTGCCTCCTGGGCCGCCTTCGCCACGGCGATGACGTCGATCTCGGCCCGGCCGCACGACGGGCACGCGATGAGGTCCAGGTTCTTCCGTTCGCGCAGCCCGAGGGCTTCGAGGAGTTGGCGACCCGCTCTCGCCTCCTCTACGGGATCGGCGGTAAGGGAGTAGCGGATGGTGTCGCCGATCCCCTCGGCGAGCAGAGTGGCGATCCCGGCAGTGCCCTTCAAGAGACCGGCCGGGGGCGGCCCGGCCTCCGTGACCCCGAGGTGGAGGGGGTGGTCGAACGTGGCCGACGCCAGCCGGTAGGCCTCGATCATCAGCGGGACCGACGACGCCTTCACCGAGATCTTCACGTCATCGAACCCCACCT
>DAHXOA010000002.1 GCA_027365145.1 Acidimicrobiaceae bacterium
GATGTTGCGGACCGCACCGCCGGTGCCATCCGGCTCTACCGCACCGCCGGTGCCCTCCGGCTCTACCGCACCGCCGGTGCCCTCCGGCTCTACGGCACCGTCGGCCGGGTCAGCTGACGCACCGACGGCTGCTCCGAACGGGGTCGCCGGTGCCGACCACGACGGCACCCGGCAGGGTGCCGGTTCGCTCCCGGGATGAGCTGCCGCCAGCACGGCGGGTGGGAAGGAGCGGCCCACGGAGCGGCGGCATTCCTGGCGGTACCGGTGCCGGTGCCGTCGGGTGGGATGCGGTGCAGGGCCGTGAGCGGTCGCTCGTCGGTAGGCTCGGATGCGAGGACAGGGAGGTGACGATGTCGGAAGATGAAGATGGACAGGCCAGGTGGAACGTCTCCGAGTGGCACGGCAAGATGCTTGTCGACGTCGACGGAGAGAAGATCGGGAAGCTCCAGGATGTCTACGTCGACGTCGAGACCGACGAGCCGCAGTTTGCGACCGTCAAGGAGGGCATCGTCGGGCGTCACCTCACGTTCGTCCCGCTGGGCGGGATCCAGGTCGGACCGGATGGCCTCCAGGTGAGCGTGACGAAGGAGCAGGTCCGGTCGGCTCCCGATCTGGCCATGCACGGGGAGGAGCTCACCCAGGACGACGAGTCGAAGCTCTACCACCATTTCGAGCTGAACTACACGCCCCCGGAGATCCAGAGTGGCCGGCGACTGGCCCGTCGATGACACGCTCCCGGTCCGGACGGCCGGACCGCTCGGGAAGGGAGGCCTGATGGCCGACGAAAAGATCCTGCACCAGATCCAGACGCTGGTGGCCGAAGAGCACGGGCTCCGGGACGCGGAGTCGCCGACGGACCGTGCTCGGATCACCCAGCTCGAAGAGACGCTCGACCAGTGCTGGGACCTCCTGCGCCAACGGCGGGCCCGGCGGGAGTTCGGTCAGGACGCGGCGGCGGTGGCTCCGCGCGACCTCGAGACGGTCGAGCACTACGAGCAGTGATCGTCGTCCGGGGAGCCCGCACATCCGGCTCTGCACCAGATAGGCGAGTCGCTGGAGCCGGGGTGGTGGGCTCTCCTGGCGCGCCGACGCTGGTGGCGAAACCGGGATGAGCACGGGATCACCGATGCCGGCCCTGTTCGTCGGGCATGGCAGCCCGATGAACACCCTGGAGTCCAACCGCTACACCCTGGCGTGGCGGGCGCTCGGGGCATCGATGCCGGTGCCCCGGGCCGTGCTTTCGATCTCGGCACACTGGTACATCGGGGCCACCGCGGTGACGGCCATGGCGCGGCCCCGAGTGATCCACGACTTCTCCGGCTTCCCGCCAGAGCTGTTCGCGTTCGACTACCCGGCGCCCGGTTCTCCAGCCGTCGCTGCCGAGGTGGCAGCGGTGGCCGCCCCGGCGGGTGTCATGCTCGACACGGAGAGCTGGGGCATCGACCACGGGACCTGGTCGGTCCTGGCGCACCTCTTCCCCCGGGCCGACGTCCCGGTCGTGCAGCTCTCGATCGACGCGTCGAAGGAGCCCCGCGAGCACGTCGAGCTCGGCCGACGCCTGGCGCCCCTGCGGGATGAGGGTGTGCTCATCCTGGCGAGCGGGAATGTGGTGCACAACCTGCACAGGATCGACTGGCATCAGCCGGATGGCGGCTTCGACTGGGCGAGACGGTTCGACGCCGCGGCATCCGCCTGCATGACGTCCGATCCTGCCGGCGCTGCCGCACTGTGCCGTCACGCCGACTACGCCATGGCCGCACCGACACCCGAGCACTTCCTCCCCCTGCTCTACCTGGCGGGACTGGCCGACGCCGCCGGGCGGGCCGTCGACCCCGTCCTCGAGGGGTTCACCTACGGTTCGCTCTCCATGACCGCGTACGGCCTCGACCTTCCCGGGCCGGCGCCCATCGATGGCGGGCCGGCGCCCATCGATGGCGGGCCGGTGCATGACGGGCAGAGCACCAGCGGTGCGTGACGGGCAGCTGCTCTATGCCGGCTACGTCTGGTTGCTCGTCGCGTTGGTGGGTGTCGTCGTGTGGCCGGTGGTGTCGCTGTTCCCGGTCCAGGAGTGGAACTGGCGCCTGACGCGGGCGGCCGGCCTGCTCCTGGCACGGCTCACCGGGGTCGCGGTCTCGTTCTCCGGGACGCGTCCCGACGACGAGGGCCCATACGTGATCGTCGCCAACCATGCCAGCTTCGTCGACGGGATGGTGATGATCCTGGCCTCCGCTCGCCCGCTGGTCATCGTGGCCGGTGGCGAGCTCGAGCACCAACGGATCGCCGGTCCGTTCCTGCGGGGACTTGGCTGTGAGTTCGTCCGTCCCGCAGAGGACGACAGAGGGGGGGATAACGCGGAGCGGTTCGGACGCGTCCTGGCCGGTGGCAGGTCCCTCGCCCTCTTCCCCGAAGCGTCCCTGAACCGGGAGCCGGGGCTCCGCCGCTTCCATCTGGGCGCGTTCGCCATCGCCGTGGAGGCTGGCGTCCCCGTGCTCCCGATGGGCATCCGAGGCAGCCGGAACGTGGTCCGCCCCGGACAGCGGCTCCCCGAACCCGGACGACTGGAGGTACGGATCGGGACGCCGATCCCACCGTGTGGCACCGGGGTACGGGCTGCGATCGACCTCCGCAATCGGGCCCGGGCGTCAGTCCTGGCGCTCTCCGCCGAGGTGGACCAGCTGGCGCAGCAGTCATAGCTCACCGGAGCTCAGCGACTGCTCCGCCGCTTGGCGGAGATCCTCACGGGCACTGCCGTAGAGGGGGTAGGCGCCGGCCGCGTCGGCCAAGGTCTGGGCTGCGTCCATCGTGCCGCTGTCGGCTCGCCGCGGCTCAGGCACGGCGACGGCCTCCCCGGTCCGATACGCGCATCTATGCACGGACCCTGGCCCAGCCTGCTCTGGAGCATCTCGAATCGCCATGCGGCGTCATTGGAGGCAGCGACGTACCGGGGGCACTCACCGTCGGGCGTCGCCTCCCGGGCCACCAACCCTCACTGCCGAAGGTGTGCCGGGACCACCCTACGGTGACCGCTCATGCCTTCGTTCTCCTGCCGCCCGGGGGCTCCGGCTGCGCCGGTTCCGGGACGGTCCGTCTGCCATCCGCAACGACGTCCCATAACGCGTCCTCCGCCGCGCTTGCCGCTCCCTCAGGTCCGAAGCCGACCCCGATCCTCTGGTCCGGTCGGGACCGTTGCTGGTGGGTGATGTCGGAGTGCACCTGGTCGTCGGCCCGGGTCGGTTCCTTGCCGGTCAGGCTCCGGGGCCACAGGCGGCGCGCCAGGACGGCGTTCCACTCCGCGCCGTACAGGCTGATCTCGGCCACGAGGGCCAGGAAGCCGACCAGACCGATCACCACGCCGAACTGCCCGTAGGTAGCCGAGCTGTCCTTCAACTGGTGACGGACGAGCTCAGAGCCAATCGTGATCAACAGTGTGAAGCCGGTCGCCCCGAGCAGCGCGCCCGGCACCAGCGACCGGGTTCCCACCGGGCTCGGCGTGAGCACCCGGAACGCCCCGAGGTACCCGGCGGCATTGACGACCAGCATGGCCAGGAGCACCAGGATCCGGACTACCAGCAGTGACGCCTGTCCCGAGACGAACGTGCCGGCCACGGCGTCCAGGACGAAGGTCCCGCCGATGACGAGCAGGCCGGCCAGGCTGCGGACCAGGCGGGGTCCGAAGCCTGGCGTGGTGACCCGGTCGATGTTCCATGCCTGGGCCATCGCCTGCTGTGCGGTCTGCGTCACGCCTTGTGCCCCGTAGAGCAGTCCGACGATGCCTACCACGAGCCCGACCACGCTCCCGTGCAGGGAACGGGAGGGGTGTGCGGGGTTGAACTGGCTCCCGACGACGGGGAACTGGTGGATGGTCGACACGAGATGGCGCCCGAGTGCCGGCCCGCCCACGAACCCGAGGACGGTCACGGCAACCAGGAGGAGCGGGTAGATGGCGACGAACCCGTACCATGCCAGCCCGACCACCAGTTGGCCCATGCGGTCGTCCCCGAACTTCTTCACCACCCCGTAGATAGGGGCCAGGATCGCCGAGTGCCGCTGGAGACGGTCGACGTGGGCGACGAGCTGATCGATCCGGGTCACCCGTGTAGTGATACCACCGCTGGCCCGGTTTCCCGGACGCCACGGGCTGTCCCGGGAGCCGGGAGCCGGGAGCCGGGAGCACGAGGGTACGGCGGGCGTGGGGTGCGGGGCCCTACTCGGTGCGGTGTGCGGACGGAGAGGCGGGGCCGACGGACGCTACAGGCTCCACGTCTACCTCCATCGGCTCGGAGCCCACGCCGGTCTCGCTCAGCACGATCTCACCGGCGCCCGCCAGGCCCAGACCGACCTCGTCGAGAACCGGAGAAGGGTGGCCCGCTCCGTCACCGTGCACGTAGCGGCTCCCCCGCATCCACGACGCGACGGCGGCCAGGAAGCACGCCACTGCTGCGAAGTCGAACGCGTAGTGCAGACCCTTGGCGAAGGGGCGGGAGATCAAGTGGGGGAAGAAGGAGCGGCCGGTGAGGTAGGCGACCCGCGCCGAGGGGAGGTGGTGCAGCAGGCTGGGTCCGAGCAGCTGCTTGATCGGGTTGTCCCCGAGGAAAGCCGCGAACAGGCTGCCAATGGGGGGAAGAGTCGAGATCGTCCGAGCCTGTGCGGTAGGCACTCCCTGGGCCAGGAGCCCGCTGAAGAGGCTGTGGGGTAGCTCCGAGGCGAGCCCGAGGGTGATCACGGTGAAAAAGATCCCGATCGACAGGACGGAGGCCGAGTTCTGGAACGTGTTGAGCATCCCGGCGCCGGCTCCCCGCTGATCGGGGGGCAGGCTGTTCATGACGCCGGTGGTGTTCGGGGCGGCGAAGAGTCCCATGGACAGCCCGACGACGAAGAGGAGCACGGCGAACCAGAGGTAGGAGAAGTTCATCGGCAGTAGCTGGAAGAAGAGGAAAGACGCTCCGGTGATGGCGAGCCCGAGCGTGGCGAAGGGGCGGGCGCCGTAGCGGTCCGCCAGCATGCCGGCCAGCGGGCCCGAGACGAGGAACCCGACGGTGAGCGGCACCATGTAGATCCCGGCCCACAGTGGTGTCCGGGCGAAGGAGTAGCCGTGCTGGGGGAGCCAGATCCCCTGGAGCCAGATGATGAGGATGAACTGCAGGCCGCCCCGGGCCAGCGCGCCCAGGAGCCCCGCCAGGTTTCCGGCGGTGAACGGTCGGATCCGGAACAGTTTCAGCCGGAACATCGGGTCGGGCGACCGCATCTCGATGCCGACGAAGACCCCGAGGACGGCAATGCCCCCGAAGATGCAGGCCAGCACGAACGGGCTCGTCCACCCCATCGTGTGGCCGCCGTAGGGCTCCAGGCCGTAAACGATGCCGACGAGGATGGCGATGAGCCCGAGGGCGAAGGTGATATTGCCCGCCCAGTCGATCTTGGCCGGGATCCGGATGCCGTTGTCCTCCAGCATGAGATAGGCCCACACCGTGCCGAAGAGGCCGAAGGGCACCGACACGAGGAAGACGAGATGCCACTGGATCGGGGCGAGCAGGCCTCCGAGGATGAGACCGAGGAACGACCCGCCGATGGCTGCCACACCGTTGATGCCGAGTGCGAGCCCCCGCTCGTTCTCGGGGAAGGCGTCGGTGATGATGGCGCTCGAGTTGGCGAAGAGGAAGGCCCCGCCGACGCCCTGGAACACCCGCATCACGATGATCCAGAGCGCCCCCGATGGGCCGTGCATCCACGTGACCGAGAGCAGGATCGAGAAGACCGTGAAGATGGCGAACCCGAGGGTGTACATCTTCACCCGGCCGTACATGTCGCCGATCCGGCCGAAGCTGACGACGAGCACGGCCGTGACGAGGAGGAATCCCATCAGGATCCACAGGAAGTACGACGTGTTGGATGGGGTGAGCGGGTTCAGTCGGATCCCGCGGAAGATGTCGGGGAGCGCGATGAGGAGGATCGACCCGTTGATCGTGGCCATCAGGATCCCGATCGTGGTGTTCGACAGGGCGATCCATTTGTAGCGAGGGCTGTGCCGGCGTCCGGTCTGGACGGCGTCGGGGGACTGGGGCGTCGCAGGTGGGGGAGTCACGTCGTGCCTTCTCGTTGGTCGGGAACGGGTCGGTGCCGCGCGTAGGCGGGTCCAGCGGTACCGACGGGCTCCGACACGAGGTCCGGAGCCCGGCTCCGAGAGGGCACGTCGCTGCTGCCTGACTCGCTACTTTACGTCAACGTAAGAATACAGGTCCCGGACGCCCGTCCGATCGGGCATCGGTCATGCCGAGGTCGGCGGTGACGTCGAAGGTTGGGGCTCCCAAAGGGTGTACATGGCGTGGTGAATTAGATTGACTGACGATCAACATTGATCAATCATCAATGTATTTTCACAAACACACTTCGCCGGAGGACACGGACGGGGCGGGACGGGACAAGACGGGACAGGCCTGGGGGAACCGGCTGAGCTCTGCTGCAAGCGCCTCGGCTCCTCGGTGGGTCTCACGGGGCGGCACGATCCGGTTGACCAGTCCGAAGCGCTCCGCCTCCGTGGAGGCACGCAGCGAGGAGGCCGGGAGCCGATGTTCGGGACCGATGTCTGGGACCAATCCCAGGAGCCAGGAGCCAGGATCCAGGAGCCAGGATCCAGGATCCAGGATCCAGGATCCAGGAGCGGGGAGCCGGGAGCCGGGAGCCGGGAGCCGGGAGCCGGGAGCCGGGAGCCGGGAGCCGGGAGTCGTCCTCACCGTAGGATGACTGGATGATCCTCGAACACGCCGTGCTGCAGGTCCGGGAAGGGGAGGAGGCGGCGTTCGAAGCCGCCTTCGGGGAAGCGAAGGCGGTCATCGCCTCGGCCACCGGTTTCCTCTCCCTCCGACTCGAGCGGTGCGTCGAGCATCCGTGTCGTTACCTCCTGCTGGTGGAGTGGGCGAGCCTCGAGGCCCACGTGGAGGGGTTTCGGGGGTCGCCGGCCTTTGCCGAGTGGCGAGCGCTCCTCCATCACTTCTACGACCCGCCGCCGGTCGTGGAGCACTACGAGCGCATCGCGGAGGAGTGAGTCGGCGCAGCCCGGGCGCCGGTGTCGCTCAGGTTCCCGGGCCCCGGTCCCCGGTGGACCCCGGTGCCGGAAGGCCGGTCGGCCGGTAGTGGTGGGCGGTCAACAAGTGGGGTCCGGGGTCGTCGTGAGGTCCGGGGTCGGTGTGGATCGTGGCATCCACCAGCCGCCGGACTCGATGGAGCAGCTCGTGGCGGACGCCTTCGGCCACGGCGTGCGCCTCGAAGACGTGGAGGTCTCGGTCGACGGTGACGTCCAGCTCGGCTCGGAGCTCATGGCCGAGCCACCGGACCCGGACGGCGCCGACCGCCTCCACGCCGGGAACTCCCGACGCGACCTGCCGCACTCGATCGACGAGGGCCGGGTCGACGGCGTCCATCAGGCGCCGCCAGACGTTGCGGGCCGCGTCTCGCAGGATCCCGAGGATGCCTACCGTGATGACCAGGCCCACCACCGGGTCGGCGGCGTGCCAACCGAGTGAGACGCCGAGGGCGCCGGCCACGACGGCCAGGCTGGTGTAGCCGTCGATCCGGGCGTGGTGCCCGTCGGCGACGAGGGCGGCCGATCCGATGCGGTGACCCACCCGGAGCCGGTATCGGGCGACGAGCTCGTTGCCGAGGAAGCCGACGACCCCGGCCGCGGCCACCCAGCCGAGGTCGGTCACCGGGTGAGGCTGGACCAGCCGGTCGACGGCTTCCCACGCCGCGATCACCGCCGAGAGGGCTACGACGGCTACCACCGCCAGCCCGGCCAGGTCCTCGGCCCGGCCGTAGCCGTAGGTGTAGCGCTTGGTCGGGGGACGCCGGGCTACCACGAGGGCAAGGCCGATCGGCAGTGCCGTGCATGCGTCGGCCGCGTTGTGGATCGTGTCGGAGAGGAGCCCGACCGAGCCGCTCGCCACCGTCACGCCGGCTTGGATGGCGGCCGTGACGAGGAGGCCCGCCACGCTGATTGCCAGCGCACGGGTCCCGGCCCGGCTCATGAGGAGGGCCTCGTCGACCGAGTCGGCGTGATCGTGGCTGTGGGATCGAGAGCGGCGGTGAAACCATCCGTGCTCATGCTCGTGGCCGTGGCCGTGGCCGTGGCCGTGGTCGTGCTCGTGGTGGGTGCGTCTCATGCGCTGGCTCGCCCGACGCTCTCCCTGTGGTCGCCCGGCGAGTCGGCGACGACATGCTGGGCATGGGAGAGCGCCTCGGTGGCGAGTGCCCGCACGTGGGGATGGTCGCAGGAGTAGTAGACGAAGGTGCCCTGGCGCCGGGTGGTGACGAGACCCAGCGCCCGGAGCTGGCGGAGGTGCTGCGACACCGCCGACGGGCTGGCGCCGACGTGGTCGGCCAGGTCGTTCACCGAGTGCTCGCCGTGGAGGAGCGCCCAGAGGATCCGGAGCCGTGCCTCGACGGCCACGGCCCGCAGCAGCTCCACCGCCATCGCGAACCAGGCGTCGGGCGGGCGGTCCTCTATCTGAGCGGTCACGCAGGTACTCTACCTCGGGCATTCCGATGTCCGCGTGGTCGCTCAGGTATCGGCACGCGGCGCTCGATCAGCGAGGGCACCGGGCCGGCCTGCCGGCGTCTCCGGTCACGGTCACGGTGGCGGTCCGGTGTAGGCGACGGAGAAGCCACTCGGTGTCAGCGGCGACGGCGTGGAGACGATGGTGTTGTTCTGCGTCATGAGCACGTCGTACCAGCTCATGCCCGGACCCGTCGTGCCCAGACCGTCGAAGGTCACCTCGGGCGTGTAGGGGGCCAGGGGCGAAGGTTGGGGATTCCCGTTGTTGTCGAGGGTATCGGGCGCCTCGACGATCCACTCTGCGGAGGACCCCGGACCGTCGTAGGCCTGCGTCGTGGTGAACGACTCCCCGGTGGTGTCGTCCGTCAGGGTGATGGTCCAGTCGCTGGCGTGCACCTGTACGATCGCCACCGTCACCTGGTTGCCCGGAGCCACTGTCACCGAGGTGATCGGTGTCTCGGCGGCGGGGAGGATCTCCCACCACGGGAATACGGAGAACGTTCCCGGCGCGTTGGGATTGACGCGCTCCTCGACCCCGGCCTGGATGAGCGACTTGTCGCCGTACGCGAACCCGTCGATCCCCACCCACACCGCCAGCTGGTCGGTGCTGGTGTCCCCGCTCTCCAGGGAGGGGACGGTGAACGTCCCCGCCACGCTCGTGTAGGGGCCACCGGTGACGACGTAGCCCGACCAGTTCTGGCTCGATACCTTGGTAGGGGCCACGACGGCGATCGACAGTTCCGCCGTTGCTGCCTTCGGGGTCGGGGAGGACGAGTCGGTCACCTGCACCGTGAAGGACGTGACCCCGCTGCCTGGCGCCGCGCCGCTGATCGTTCCGTCCGGGGAGAGGTCGAGACCGGAGGGGAGCGATCCGGACGTGAGCGCCCACGTGTAGGGGGCGACACCTCCGTACGCGGCCAGAGAGGCGGTGTAGGGTGCTCCCGTCGTGGCGTCCGGGAGCTGGGTGGTGGCGACCGCCAGCGGGAGAGCAGGCGTCGAAGCCATCCCGACGATCGGCTTGTTCAGCGGGGTCCCGCCCATCGACCCGTAGAACTGGGCATCTCCGAAGGAGAAGATCCCGCCGTCTGCGGCCACCTCCCAGTAGCCCTTCCCGTCCGGGGTCGAAGCCATCCCGACGATCGGCTTGTTCAGCGGGGTCCCGCCCATCGACCCGTAGAACTGGGCATCTCCGAAGGAGAAGATCCCCCCGTCGGAGGCGACCTCGTGGTAGCCCAGCCCCTGGACTGCGGCACCCGAGGCTACCCCGGCCGTGCCGGCGGTGGAGGTGGTCGTGCCGGCGGCAGCCCCGGCGTTGGGGGCGTGCACGGCTCCGTCCGGCACCGTCCCGACTGCCGGTTGCATGATCCCGGTGCCCGGCCCCCCCCAGTCGGTGGCCGCCGAACGCGAGGGTGGCGCGAGTGGGAACTGACGGGAGCCGGGGATGTTCGTCGGTGGCTCGGGCGGCGCGAGAGACGGCATCCCGATGAGGGTGTGGGGAGAGCCGACCGGCGCGGACCCGGTGGCGGCGGCATCCGGCGCGGTCCACGCCGACGATCCGACGGTGATCGCCATGGCGATGACCGCAGCCACGATCCCCACCGTCGAGCGCGCCAAGGGGAGCCGCCGGGCGGCCTCCCGACGGATCTCTCCCCGCCTCTGGACGATCCCGTGCACGGTGCGACGACCTGTCACCGTCCCGCTGTTCCCATCGCCGACCGAGCCGTCCTTTCCCGGTGCAGGACCGGATCGTTGCCTGCTTCGTCGCGGTGACCGGACGCACGGCGCGCCGCAGTCCCGGCTGGCAGACCCGCCCGACACGACCAGCGGCACGACCTGGCCTACTCCGGGACGGCCGTTGTCATCACGAACCGCTCCCACGCTGAGCGGGCGATCCTAGCACCGCCCCCCGGACCGGTTCCCTCTATGGCGTCCGGCTCCCTCCGACCGGTCGGCCCACCCGAGCCGGGAAGGGATCCGGACACCCACCCGGTAGGGTGTGCGGCCATGCCCGAGCGACCCACCGAACGCACCGGAGCGCGGCGGCCGGGCCGGGTAGCGGCGCCGCGAGCGGGGGGTGAGGGCCCGTCCGGCCCTCCGGCGGCATCGCCCCCCGGCCGCCGGGCACTCGATCCGGCCCGCTTCCTGGAGGGTCTGAACCCGGCCCAGAGGGAGGCGGTCGTGCACGGCGACGGCCCGCTCCTGGTCGTGGCGGGAGCCGGGTCGGGGAAGACCACCGTGCTCACCAACCGGATCGGCTACCTCATCGCCGAGCGGGGGATGGACCCGGACCGCATCCTGGCCATCACCTTCACCAACAAGGCGGCCCGGGAGATGAAGCGCCGGCTGGCCTCGTCCCTCGGGCCGGTCGCCGCCGACATGTGGGTCTCGACCTTCCACTCGGCCTGTGCCCGGATGCTGCGACCCTACGCCGACCGGATCGGGCTCCCCCGGAGCTTCACGATCCTCCAGGAGGACGACTGCCGCCGCCTGCTCCGGGACGTCACCGACGACCTCGGTTTCGACGCCAAGCAGCTGTCCGTGGGAGGGACGAAGGCGCTCATCAGCGCAGCGAAGAACCGACTCGTCGGTCCCCGCCAATCGGTGGTGGAGACGAACGACGCCCGGGCCTCGGCTCGGGCTCGCATCTATGCGGAGTACCAGCAACGCATGCGGCGCTCCGGCAACGTGGACTTCGACGACCTGCTGTTCGACACCGTGACACTGCTTCGGGACCACTCCGACGTGCTCGCCCACTACCAGCAGCGGTTCGACACGGTGCTGGTCGACGAATACCAGGACACCAACCGGGCCCAGAGCGCGCTGGTTGAGCTCCTCGTGGCCGGCCACCGGAACCTGTGCTGCGTGGGCGACGGGGACCAGTCCATCTACGGGTTCCGGGCCGCCGACGTCGGGAACATCCTGCACTTCGCCGAGACGTTTCCCGGAACGCGGACGATCGTGCTCGACCGGAACTACCGCTCGACGGGTACCATCCTCGACGCCGCCAATGCCGTGATCGCCAACAACGACCTCCGGCCCGAGAAGAACCTATGGACGGACGCCGGGGTCGGCCGGCAGATCTGCGTGCGTGAGGCCGACGACGGTGACGACGAGGCAGCCTGGATCGCCGACCAGGCCGACACCCTCCTCAAGAAGGGGGCCAAACCCGGCGACATCGCCGTCCTGTGCCGGGCGAAGGCGGTGGCCCGTCCCATCGAGGCGGAACTGGTCCGCCGTGGCATCCCGAGCCGGACGGTCGGCGGTATCCCGTTCTTCGAGCGCCGCGAGGTGAAGGACCTGCTCGCCTACCTCCGGATGGTCGTCAATCGTGACGACGAGCTCTCCTTCCGGCGGTGCGTGAACGTGCCCAAGCGCGCCGTCGGGGACTCCAGCATCAAGAAGCTCCGGAGCTTCGCCCGCTCCTACGCCCTCAGCATTGGCCAAGCGCTCGACCGCCGACACGAGATCGACGACCTCCCGAGCCAGGCCCGGGAGGGTCTCGATGCTTTCGCCGACCTGCTCGACGCGGCCGGCTCGGCGGCAGTGGCCGGTGGGCCGGCTGCCGCCCTTGACGTCGTGCTCGGCGACGGGGCCTACCTCCGTGAGCTGGTGGCCGCCGCCCGGGACGCGGAGGAGGCTCAGTACCGGGAGGAGAGTGTCGAGCAGTTCCTCGCCATCGCCTCGGACCACTCGTCCATCGAGGAAGTCGTCGAGATGGCCAGTCTCGTCACGGCGGACGACGAGGACGACGATGGCTCCCGCGTCCTCCTCATGACCATCCACGCGTCGAAGGGCCTCGAGTTCCCCCACGTCTTCGTGCCGGCGATGGAGGAGGGCATCTTCCCCGACCGGCGGTGCACGGAGGGCGCCGAGCTCGAAGAGGAGCGCCGGCTCGCCTACGTGGCCATCACGCGCGCCCGACGGGGCCTCTATCTCTCGCACGCCCGGCAGCGCCGGGTGCTCGACCAGGTGCGGCGTCCGGAGCGCAGCCGGTTCCTCGACGAGATCCCCACCGACCTCGTCGACGCCATGGACCAACCCATGGCGGCATCGGAGCACGGCGTCGACCGGTTCGCCACACTGAAGGCACAGCTCGGGCTGTGAGAGGTGGGCATCGCCGGACGGCAGCCGGACGGCAGCCAGACCGGCAATGGATAGCCTCGGCCTGATGCCCACGCCACCGAAGTTGCTGATCGTTATCGCCAGTACCCGACCGGGTCGGGTCGGCCCGGTCGTGGCCGACTGGTTCATCGAGCGGGCCGAGGCCCACGGAGGCTTCACCGTGGAGGTTGCCGACTTGGCCGCCATCGACCTGCCCATGATGGATGAGCCGAACCACCCCATCCAGGGGCGGTACACCAAGGCGCACACCGTGGTGTGGAGCGAGACCGTGGACGGCGCCGACGCCTTCGTGTTCGTCCACCCCGAGTACAACTACGGCTACACGGCACCGCTGAAGAACGCCATCGACTACCTCCACCGGGAGTGGCGGTACAAGCCGGTCGGTCTCGTCAGCTACGGCGGTATCTCCGGTGGCACCCGAGCGGCCCAGATGGTCAAGCAGGTGGTCACCACGGTGAAGATGGTTCCCATCCTCGAGGCCGTGTCGATCCCGTTCGTGGCCCAACGCCTCGGGGACGACGGCCGGTTCCAACCCGACACCGTGATGGAGGACGGAGCAACCGCCATGCTCGACGAGCTGGTCCGGTGGGCAGGAGCCCTGGCGTCGCTCCGCCGTCCTGACGGCCCGTCCTGACGGCCCGGGCCCGGTGCACTGGTCGCGGCACGCTCCACGGCCCACGGGTGATCCCTCGCTATCGTCGGGGGGAATGGGCAGACAATCGGGGTGGAGGGGCCGTCCGGCGGCAGGCGGGCAGCCGGCACGTCGTCCGGCGGCGGGTCGGCGGACGTGGTCGCCGGTGGCCTGCTTCCTCGCCCTTGGGGTCCTCCTCGGCGGCTGCACGATCTTCTCCTCGCCGGCACCGCCTCCGGTCGCCGGACCCCCCCTCGCTCCGCCGGGTGCCGTCGGGTACGTGGTCTGCCCGACCCAGGTGAGCCCGGTCCAGCTCTCCACCGGCCTGGCCGAGCCACCCATCGATCTCCCCGTCACCGGCAGCCCGACCCTCGGCAACACGGCCATCGCCACGGCCCCGGGCGGAAAGTGGGCCTACGTCGTCGCCACCGACGGTACCGGTGGTGCCGGAGCAGCGAAGCAGGCCGGAGCAGCGAAGCAGGCCGGAGCAGCCTCAGCGGCTGGTCGCTCGGCTGGCCGCTCGGCTGGTCGCTCCGTGGTCATTCCGGTGGACCTCATCACCCAGGAGCCGGGACGACCCGTCGACATCCCAGGCGGCGGGGGGACGCGGGCCATCGTGGTCACGCCGAACGGTGCCACGGTCCTGGCCGCGTCGGGCACCGAGATCGTGCCTGTCAGCACCTCGACCCTGCGGGTCGGCCGGCCGATCCAGCTCGGTTCCCACCATCAGATCTACGGCATGGCGCTGAACCCGTCCGGCTCAGTCCTCTACGTCCTGGCATCCGATGGCGTCTACCCCGTCGACCTCTCCCGGGACGTGGCCGGCCCGGTGATCGCGACGGGACTGACCATCTCGTCCGTGGACGGTCCCCACGGGATCGCCGTCTCGCCCGACGGAGCCACCGTCTACGTGATCGGGCAGGGGGGCACGAACTTCGGTGGGCGTATCCAGTCGATCGATGCGGCCACCGGAACCCTCGGGCCGTCGGGGAACTTCGACGCCTACGGGATCGCCGCTCCGGCCGCGGTCGTCGTCGGTCACTCCGGGCACGATCTGTTCGTCCTGGATGCCGCCAACAACTGGATCACCGAAGCGCCGGCCACCACTCTGGTGCCCGCCCCGCCGTACCGGATCCCCGCCCGGTCGGGGACGGCTGGGGACGCCGGCGTGCAACACCCGACCGACATGGTGCTGGCACCCGGCGGGACGACGGCCTACGTGGTCGACGGGTTCGACGCGCTGGTGCCGTTCGATACCACCAACCACGCCTACGGGGCGCCGATCGGTGTGTGCTCGGGAGCGTCGTCCATGGCCATCGGCGTCACCCGGTGAGTGGCGCGCCACCGGCCCGTTCCCCCGTCCCCCGTCCCCCGTCCCCCGTCCCCCCGGCTTGGGGAATACCTACCGGCAGCCGTCGTTGAACGCGGCGTGGTACCCGTCGAGAGGCGGCGGGAGCCAACCCTGTGTGAGGAGGTCGCGATGCCCGCGATGACCGTTCCCGATGTGACCGTGCTGCCGAGGGTCCCCGAGCCCGACCGGGTGGCCGGACGGGTCCGGTCGGTCCGTTCGGTGACGACCGCCCCGAACGGCCTGGAGGGGGAGGGGTTTCCGGTGCGTCGGGCCTTCGCCGGGGTCGCGCTCGCCGATCTGGACCCGTTCGTGCACATGGACCAGATGGGGGAGGTCGACTACGCGCCGGGCGAGCCGAAGGGCACGCCGTGGCACCCCCACCGTGGCTTCGAGACCGTCACGTACCTCATCGACGGTGTCTTCGAACACCAGGACTCCAACGGCGGCGGCGGGCGGATCAGCGACGGCGACACCCAGTGGATGACGGCGGGAGCGGGCATCTTGCACATCGAGGCACCCCCCGAGGCGCTGGTGGTCTCCGGCGGCCTCTTCCACGGCATCCAGCTCTGGGTCAACCTCCCCGCTGCCGACAAGGCCAACCCCCCGCGCTACCAGGACATCCGCGGCGCCGAGGAGGCCCTGCTCGCGTCCCCCGACGGTGGCACGCTCCTCCGGGTCATCGCCGGAGAGGTTGCCGGCCACCGGGGACCTGGCACCACGTTCACCCCTATGGCGATGATGCACGCCACGCTCCAGCCCGGTGCCCGGCTCGAGCTTCCCTGGGACCCGTCGTTCAATGCGCTGGCCTACGTCCTGGCTGGCCAGGGCTCCATGGGCGAGGAGCGCCGTCCGGCGGTCACGGGGCAGCTGGCACTGTTCGGCCCCGGTGACCTGGTCCGGGTCGACGCGGCCGCCTCCCAGGACGGTCCATCCCAGACGTTGGAGGTCCTCTTGCTCGGCGGCCGTCCGATCCGGGAGCCGGTCGTCCACTACGGACCGTTCGTGATGAACACGCGTGAGGAGATCGCCCAGGCGATGGCCGACTACCAGGCCGGACGGCTGGGCACGATCCCCGCCGCCTCGGTGGTGGCGCACCGCTCCTGAGATCGCGGCGCCCCGCTCGGCGCCGTCAGGCGCCGTCAGGCGCCGTCGGCGAGTACCACCTCCACGGTGAGCGGTTCGACGGTGCCGTCCGGCGCGTCCTCCCGGGGGACCACCTCCACGGTCATGACGCCGCCGGCCTCGCACAGGTCCTGCTCTGCGGCGGCGAACGAGACCAGCTGTGCGTGCGATCCGGTGACCACCAGGCGGGCGACCGGGGAGCGCATGGAGCGTTTCGCCCCGGTCTTCGCCTTCCGGATCGCCCCGAGGACCTCGCTCGCCACGTTGAGCACCGCCGTGGCCGAGAGGTCCGGCCGGTCTCCGGTCGCACCGGCACCGCCGGCGGGAAGGCCGAGCTCGCCAGCTCGAGGCCACGGGGCCCGATGGATGGATCCCGGCTGCCACCACGACCAGACCTCTTCGGTGACGAACGGGAGGAACGGTGCGAACAGGCGGAGCTGCACCGACAGGGCGAGGCCGAGCGTGGCCCGGGCCGACAGCGGTCCGGCACCATCGCCGCCGGCGTAGGCCCGAGCCTTGACGAGCTCCAGGTAGTCGTCGCAGAACGTCCAGAAGAACGCCTCGGTCCGCTCCAGCGCCCGGGCGTAGTCGTAGGACTCCAGTGCGGCCGTCGACTCGTGGATCACGTCGGCCAGCCGGACGAGCAACGCCCGGTCCAGGTCGGCGGTCACCGCGCCCGGCTCGGGGGCCTCGACGGTGGTCCCGTCCCCGCCCAACCTCCCCAGAGCGAAACGCGAGGCGTTCAGGATCTTGATGGCGAGTCGGCGGCCCACTTTCATCTGGCCTTCGTCGACGGCCGTGTCGGTCCCGGGCCGGCCGCTCGCGGCCCAGTAGCGCACGGCGTCGGCGCCGTGCGTGTCGACCAGGGGGAGGGGGGTGACGACGTTGCCCTTCGACTTCGACATCTTCTTCCGGTCCGGGTCGAGCACCCAGCCCGAGATGGCGGCGTTGGCCCAGGGCAGGGTCCCGTGCTCGAGCTCGGCTCGCACGATGGTGGTGAAGAGCCAGGTGCGGATGATGTCGTGTGCCTGGGGCCGGAGGTCCATCGGGAACACCCGGGCGAACAGGTCCGGATCGTCCTCCCACCCGCCGGCGATCTGCGGGGTGAGCGAGGAGGTCGCCCACGTGTCGAGCACGTCCGGGTCGCCGATGAACCCGCCCGGCTCACCGCGCTGGCGCTCCTCGTAGCCGTCCGGGATGTCCGTCGACGGGTCGACGGGGAGCCGGTTCTCGTCGGGGTGCAACGGCTGCCCGTAGTCGACCGTCCCGGCGGCGTCGACCGGATACCACACCGGCACCGGGACCCCGAAGAACCGCTGCCGGCTGATGTTCCAGTCGGCGGTCAGGCCTTCGACCCATGCCCGGTAGCGGTGGGCCATGTAGGAAGGGTGCCAGACGAGCTCCTCCCCCCGGGCCACCAGGCGGTCCCGCAGCGGGAGCGTGCGGACGAACCACTGGCGGGACGACACGATCTCGAGCGGCCGCTCACCCCGTTCGTAGAACTTCACGGGGTGGGTGATGGGTCGGGGGTCGCCCACCATCGAACCCGCTTCCGCCAGGAGCTCGACGATACGGGTCTGGGCCTGGCGGACGGTCTTCCCGGCCAGCTCGCCGTAGGCACGCTCCGCGCCATCCGGGTCGGCTGACTCCCAGCCGGGCCGTCCCCAGGTCACCGGGAGGAGCCGCCCGTCCCGTCCGACGATCGTCCGGGTGGGGAGGCCGAGCTCCCGCCACCACACGACGTCGGTGGTATCACCGAAGGTGCAGATCATGGCGATGCCCGACCCCTTCTCGGGATCGGCCAGAGGGTGGGCGAGCACGGGGACCCGGACGCCGAAGAGCGGGGTGGCGACCTCCGTCCCGAAGAGCGGTGCGTACCGGGGGTCGTCGGGATGGGCCACGAGCGCCACGCAGGCGGCGAGGAGCTCGGGCCGGGTGGTCTCGATCTCCGCGGCCTCGTCACCGGCGACTGCTCGGCCATCGCGGTCCAGGCGGGCGAAGCGGAGCCGGTGGTACGCGCCGGGACGCTCCCGGTCCTCCAGCTCGGCCTGGGACACCGCCGTCTGGAAGTCCACGTCCCAGAGGGTGGGGGCGGTCTGCTGGTAGATGTCGCCGGTGCCCAGCTGGCGGAGGAAGGCCCGCTGGGACGCCCGCTGTGACGACGGCGATACCGTCGCGTAGGTGCGCGTCCAGTCGACCGACAGGCCGAGGCGACGCCACAGGTGCTCGAAGGCGACCTCGTCCTCTGCGGTCAGCCGGGCGCACAGAGCCACGAAGTTGGGTCGGGACACCGCCACCGGTTCCTTGGGCGCCGGGTCCGGCGGCACGAAGTCGGGATCGAAGGGCAGGCCGGGGTCGCAGCGGACCCCGAAGTAGTTCTGCACCCGGCGCTCGGTCGGGAGGCCGTTGTCGTCCCACCCCATCGGGTAGAAGACCTCCTTGCCCGACATCCGCTGGAACCGGGCCACGGCGTCGGTGTGCGTGTAGGAGAAGACATGGCCCACGTGGAGCGATCCCGACACCGTCGGCGGGGGGGTGTCGATAGAGAAGACCCCGGTGCGAGGTACACCGCGGTCGAAGCGGTAGGTGCCCCCGTCCTCCCACCGGGCCGACCACTTCGCCTCCAGCCCCTCCAGGGCCGGCCGCTCCGGTACGCCGGTCCCGCTGGTCCCGCTGGTCCCGCCGGTCCCGCTGGTCGACTCGGCTCCCGGGGGTGGCACATCGGCGCTCATGATCGGGTTACCGTACCCTGCGTGCTGCGACTCCACGACACGGCAACCGGCACGGTGACCGAGGTCCGGTTCCGGGCGCCCGGCCAGGCATCCCTCTACGTCTGCGGCCCGACCGTCTACGATGCCCCCCACCTGGGTCACGGTCGCTTCTCCCTCGTCTTCGACGTGCTCAGGCGGTACCTCCTCTTTACCGGGCTGGAGGTGACCTACGTCTCCAACATCACCGACATCGACGACAACATCATCGAGCGGGCCCGTCTCCGGGGCGTGGAGCCGGCGGAGCTGACGTCCAGCTGCGAGGCGGTGTGGTGGGACGCCATGGCCGGCCTGTCGGTGCTGCGGCCGGATGAGACCCCGCATGCCACCGCCTACGTCGACGCCATGGTGGAGACCATCGCCGAGCTCGAGGGGCGCGGGGTCACCTATGAGACCTCCGACGGGATCTACCTGGAAGTGGCGAAGGTACCCGGCTACGGGCTGCTCGCCCACCAGCCGCTGGAGTCGCTCCGTGCCGGCGCCCGGATCGACGCCGTCGAGGAGAAGCGGTCCCCCCTGGACTTCGTCCTGTGGAAGAAGGCCAAGCCGGGCGAGCCCACGTGGAGCTCACCGTGGGGACCGGGCCGCCCTGGGTGGCACACGGAGTGCGTCGCCATGTCGCTCGGCCTCCTCGGCGACGGCTTCGACATCCACGGCGGGGCGATCGACCTGATCTTCCCCCACCACGAGAACGAGCGGGCCCAGGCGGTGGCGCTCGACCGGGACTTCGCCCACCACTGGGTCCACAACGGGTGGGTCACGGTCGACGGGGAGAAGATGTCGAAGTCCCTCGGCAACTTCACCGGGTTGGACGACCTCCTGGCGCGGGGCGGGGGGCGGGCCTATCGGCTGCTCGTCCTGCGATCGCACTACCGGTCGCCGATCGAGGTGACGCCCCAGACGGTCGCCGACGCTGAGGCCGGTCTGGCCCGGTTGGACGAGCTCGGGCGCCGGTTCTCGCTGGTAGCTCTCGGTGCCGGCAGCGCGCCGGTCCGCAGGGCCGATCATCCCGAGATCGACCGCGAGGCGCTCGACCGCTTCACCGCCTCCATGGACAGTGACCTGGACACCCCCGGAGCGCTGTCCGGTATCTTCGAGCTGGTCCGCAGGGCCCACGCCGCCGCCGACCGCGGGGAGGACGTCGGTGCCCAGCGCCTGGCGCGCACGGTCGCCGTCCTGTGTGGCGGGCTCGGTCTGGACCTGGCGGGACCGGTAGAAGAGGCAACCGATCCGGTTGCCGGAGCGCTCGTCCAACGGCGCGACACGGCCCGGGAGCGGCGCGACTGGGACTCGGCCGATGCGTTGCGTGACGAGCTGGTCGGTCTCGGCTGGGTCGTGGAGGACTCGCCGACCGGTACCCGCATCCGCCGAGCTGACGCCTCGGGCGGCGACGGGGCGCCGAGCGGCACCTGAAGCTTCTCGTCGCCAAACGTGGCGGGGGACGATCGGCCTGCTAGCGTTCTCCACCGAGAAGGTCCGAGCAGGTTCAGTGTCGGTGTGGTACTCGGTTTCCGGGTGGCATCGATTCCACCGAGGCGGTCCCTCTCTGCAATGTACGTTTGCAGGAAAGGGGAATGCCACCGTGGCATCCGGAACAGTCAAGTGGTTCAACGCAGAAAAGGGCTTCGGGTTCATCTCGCAGCCGGGTGGTGGTCCTGATGTCTTCGTACATCATTCGGCCATCCAGATGAATGGCTTCCGCAGCCTCGAGGAGGGTCAAGCGGTGGAGTTCGACGTGCAGGAGGGCCCGAAGGGCCTGCAGGCCGTCGACGTCCGCGCCGCAAGCTGACATGCTCCACCCGTCGAACCGGGAGACCGGTCGGTGTGGTGGACGGTCGACAGCTCGCCGCTGAGCGTCTCGGACCCCAGGGTCGGGGACGCTCACGAAGCGTAGGAACGTAGAAGGGACAGTCCCCTGCCTCCGGGCGGGGGACTGTTTCGCGGTACGCCTCCGGGGCCCCTCCGGCGCTCCGGTCGCGCCGTCCCCTCCGGGGCCCCTCCGGGGCCTGCCCGGTGCCCCCTCGGCCCGGCCC
>DAHXOA010000062.1 GCA_027365145.1 Acidimicrobiaceae bacterium
ATCCGGTGCAGCGCCTCGCGAGCCTCTCCAGTGGTGACCACGTCAGCCATGGCTCCTATGGTACGTAAATCGGTACGCTTCGTCCAACACGAGCGCCCGGAGAGGGATCCACTACCGGCCAACCTCCGAGCGGTGCTTGGAGCGGGATTCTCATGGACGTCCATCGGAGCGTCCCGGGGCTGTCCGGGGGAGGGTGGAGCCGTTGGCCCGTCGACAGCGGAGCAGCTACAAATGAGGCGTGCCGACCGCCGATCCCGCCGACGTCTGCTCCGCCGCGGCCTACGTCGCCGAGGCCCTCGCGCCGCAGATCACGTCGGATGACTGGGACGGTCCTGCAGGCGGTCTCGAGTGGGACTGCCGACTGACGCTCGCGCACGCGGTCGATGCCTGCAACTGGTACGCCGGGCTGCTCGCGCGGGCCGGCGACGGCGACCTGGAGGTCGCCGAGATGAGCCGGGACGCCGCGCCAGGCGTCCTGCTGGACTGCCTGGTCTCGGCGGGGGCGGTGCTCGGGGCCGTCGTGGCGGCGGCCGAGCCGGGTGCCCGGGGCTATCACGAGTTGGGGTCGCCCGACCGCACGGGCTACGCCGCCATGGGCGCTGACGAGGTGCTCGTACACGGCTGGGGCATCGCCCGCCGGTTCGGCCTGGAGTTCGCGCCTCCCGAAGACGTGTGCGCTGCGGTGCTGCGGCGAATCTTTCCGTGGGCTCCGGATGAGCAGGTGGCCATCCATCCGTGGCCGACGCTTCTGTGGGTCAACGGCCGGACGGCGTTGGGTGAACGGCCGGTGCTGACCTCCTGGGGCTGGTGGTGCCGCCCGCTCGACGAGTGGGACGGCCGAAACGCGCCGACCTGGGACGGCGACCTACGACCTTGTCCCAGATGACATCGCTTCCCGGGCTTGGCGTACCGCTAGCGACGGGATGCGGCTCTTGGCCGGCACCGACGGCTACTCGCTGAAGAACCTCTCGAGTCGGTGGGGCTCGGGGGACGAGGCGGCCGTGCCCTACATGGATGAGACCGTCACTGTAGGGACGACCACGGCGGGCGACGTCTCCTTGAGGCGGCGATCTGTCCCCGGGCGGAACGGTCGGGACATCGGCTGACCTGGCTGGAGGTAGCGCGGGAGTGGGCCTTGACCTGCGCGCCTCGACTCCGATTGACTCCCAAACGTGTTCGAGCAGTCGCCTTGTTGTAGCACCAGCGAAAGACGTTGTGCGGCAGCGATTGGGAGGTCGGTAGAGGACGGACAATAGAGGTAACGAACGGTCAGGAGAAATCGGGTCAGGGGAGACCGATGAAGACGAGCTCGGGGTCGAGGCGACATGGCCAGCGGCACGGGATCTCGCGATTGCCAACGGCAGAGGGATCATCGGCACGGGGACGCTCTTGTGGATGCTCGTCCCGAGCCGTAAGGCGGAGTCCGCCACTGCCCGGCTCGCGACCGCGCCCTCTACTCGGTACGATCCCTCCGGCGGCAACGGCCGCCGCAGCGCCGACCTGTCGCCTGCGCTCGCGCCGTTCGACTCGGCCTCTCGCGTAGCGAGTACCTGCGTCGGAGGTTCGCCCAGGAGGCCGTGGTGAGCCCGCAGCCGGTCACCGTCGACCACCTGAGGGCGTTCGCCCAGACGTTCGCAGACCTCGCCGATGCCGAGGTCATGAAGGGCGCGTGGGAGTGACCGACTGGCTCGTCGATACCGCCGCACTGGCCCGCCTGGGCACCAGCCCCGACGCCGAGACCTGGGCCGGGCGCATCGACCGGGGGCTGGTCCGCATCAGCACGGTGACCCGCTTGGAGGTCGGATACTCCGCCCGATCGGGGCCCGAGCTACGCACCGCGGCGCGTCGACCCCCACTGGCCGCGATGCCGATCGAGCACGAGACCCCGCGAGTGAAGACCGCGCCATGGAGGTGCATGCGCTGCTCGCCCATCGCGGCCACCACCGCTCCCCGTCCGTACCCGACCTCATCGTCGCCGCCATCGCAGAGCTGACCGGGGTCACGGTGCTGCACGTCGACCAGGACTTCGAGCTCATCGCCGGCGTCACCGGTCAACCGACGGAGCGTCTGGCCCTGACGTGATGCTCTCCCGGGCGCTCCGGTGACAACCGACCGCTTGCGCCCCGACTGACGCGGCGCTAAGAACTCCGTAAGGACGCAGCCGGACGGACCTCCCTCGCACGGGTTCCCGCCGCTGCCCGGACACAGGGGGATGCGGTCCATGCGACGTTGGATCCGGAAGCTGTCGGCAGTTTCGAGCCTGCTCCTCATGGCGGGACTGCTCTCCGTCGTGGGCGTCACCGCCCCGACGACCGTGGCGTCCGCAGCGTCGTCGGGATCCCCGACATCGCCGGCGTCTGGATACTGGGAGACCGGGGCGACCGGCGGCATCTTCACGTTCGGTGCCGCCGGCTTCCACGGGTCGATGGGCTCGACGCGGCTGAACGCCCCGGTGGTGGGAATGGCGGCCACACCGTCGAGCACCGGGTACTGGGAGGTAGCCGCCGACGGCGGGGTGTTCACGTTCGGCGATGCCGGCTTCTACGGGTCGATGGGCGGGAAGCCGCTCAACGCCCCCATCGTCGGGATGGCTGCCACACCCGGTGGCAACGGCTACTGGCTGGTCGCCGCGGATGGCGGGGTGTTCACGTTCGGGACCGCCGGCTTCTACGGGTCGATGGGCGGGAAGCACCTGAACGCCCCGGTGGTGGGAATGGCCGCCGCTCCCACCGGCAACGGCTACTGGCTGGTCGCCGCGGACGGCGGGGTGTTCAACTTCGGGTCTGCCGCCTTCTACGGGTCGATGGGCGGGAAGCACCTGAACGCCCCGGTCGTCGGCATGGCGGCCCTCCCGGGCGGGAGCGGGTACTGGCTGGTGGCGGCAGACGGCGGGGTGTTCACCTTCGGGGAGGCGCCGTTCTACGGGTCGATGGGTGGGACGAAGCTGAACCGCCCGGTCGTCGGCATGGGCGCCACGTCTGACGGCGCCGGCTACTGGCTGGTGGCATCCGATGGTGGGATCTTCTCCTTCGGGGATGCCGCTTACCACGGGTCGATGGCCGACGTGCATCTGAACGGCCCCGTGGTCGGCATGGCCCCGGTCGGGCCGGCTGTCGGGGGGAAGGTCCTCCTCGTCGGCACCTACGACGGGATCCCCGGGCAGTACACCTCGATCCAGGCGGCGGTGGACGCGGCCCAGCCCGGCGACTGGATCCTGATCGCTCCCGGTGACTACCACTCCCAGACAGACATGACGTCCCTGCCGAGCACGGCCGACGTCAACAACGGCTGGTACGGCGGGGTGGAGATCTCTACGCCCGACATCCACCTGCGGGGCATGGACCGCAACACCACCGTGGTCGACGGCACCAAACCGGGCTCGCCGGAATGCTCCAGCAACCCCGCCGACCAGAACCCCGGCCCGACCGTGCCAGGGTTCTCGGACCCGGTCGGGCAGAACGGCATCGTGGTCTGGAAGGCCAACAACGTGAGCATCCAGAACCTCACCGTCTGCAACTACCAGAACACCACCACCGGCAGCGGCAACGAGATCTTCTGGAACGGCGGGTGGGAGTCCGGGAAGATCGGGATGTCCGGGTACTCCGGGAGCTACCTGACCGCCACCGACACCTTCGACGGATCCGCCAGTGAGGACGTGAACGGAACGCCGAAGAGCGTGCCGATGTTCGGCAACTACGGCATCTTCTCGGCGTCGTCGGCCGGACCGGGGATCTGGAACCAGATCTACGCCAACAACTTCGTGGACTCCGACATGTACGTCGGGGCGTGCCAGCAGGCGTGCGACGCCTGGATCAACAACGCCTGGATGGAGAACAGCGGGCTCGGGTACTCCGGCACCAACTCCGGTGGGACGTTCGTCATCTCGAACTCCCAGTTCGACAACAACGTGGACGGCTTCGACACCAACACCCAGAGCGTGGGTGATCCCCCGCCACCACAGAACGGGGACTGCCCCGACGGCGGGATCAGCGGTATCACCCGGACCCGCTCGTGTTGGGTGTTCATGGACAACAACAGCCACAACAACAACAACGCCAATGCTCCCGGGTTCGGAGCGACCGCCGAGCCGGACGGGACCGGGATGACCGTGTCGGGCGCCACCAACGACACGGTGATGAACAACACCTTCGCCAACAACGGCGCCTGGGGCACGCTCCTCGTCCCGTATCCCGACACCAACCCGGGGGCGACCGGCGTGTGCACCGGCTCCGGCGGGCACCTGGTTGCCTTCTCCTCGACGACGACGGTGTGCATCTACGACGCAGAGGGTGACGCGCTCCTCCACAACACCTACGTGAACGACGGCTTCTTCGGCAACCCGTCCAACGGGGACTACGGGGCCGTCAACTTCTTCTCCGGCGAGCCCCAGAACTGCTTCGCCGGGAACGTCCAGCCCAACGGGAGCTCTCCGTCGAACCTGGAGCAGACCCAGGCCGTCTGCGGCCCGAAGACCACGACGACGTCGCTGAGTCAGCTCGGCCAGCCCGACTCCCTCATCAACCAGGTCCTGTGCGACACCGGGTTCGCGAGCGCCTTCGGGCAGACGTGCTCGGCCGCCAACGACAAGTACCCGACACCGTCCAGCTCGGCCCCGGTCCTCACCGCGGTACCCAACCTCCCGACCATGCCCAACCCGTGCGTGGATGTGCCGACGAACGCCTGGTGTCCGTCGGGGAAGCCGGTGTAAGACGGGTAAGCCGGTGTAGCGGTGCAGCGCAGGCTCGCCGGGTCGGGCCTCTGGCCCGGGACGTCCCCGGTCGGTCTACCCGAACAGGTCGGCCGGGTAGCCGAAGGCTCCCTCGGGGACGAGGAGCCCTTCGATGAGGTCCGCCCACTCCTGATCCTCCCCTGCTGGCTTGAGGGCGCATCGGGTGTCCAGGCGGCTGAGGTTGGGGCTCGTGCACGGGTCGCCGGCACGCAGCTCTTCGCCCCACTGCCGGAGGAACCGTTGGTAGTCGAGGAAGTACCCGGACAGCCCCCGGCTCACCGATTCGTAGTGGACCAGCTCGGCGTGGGGGGTGTAGAGCACCCGGTAGCCGGCGTGGCCGAGACGGAGGCAGAAGTCGACGTCGTTGAAGGCGATGGCATAGGCGGGATCGAAGCCCCCCACCTCGTCGAAGACCGACCGGCGCACGAGCATGCACGCACCGGTCACGGCGCTGTAGGGGCGCACCACCCGGTCCCACAACGCGAACCGGTCGTCCCCGGCCGGAAGACCTTGGAGGACGTGGCCGGCGACGCCCCCCAACCCGAGGATCACACCCCCGTGCTGGAGAGAACCGTCGGGGTAGACCAGCCTGGCGCCCACGGCGCCGACCTCGGGCCGCTGGGCGTGCTCCACCATCGCCGCCAGCCATCCTTCCGACGTCGCCTCGATGTCGTTGTTCAAGAACAACACCAGGTCTGAGTGGCACGCGCCAACCGCGTCGTTGTTGATCGCGGCCCAGTTGAACGGACCTGGGGCTTCGAGCACCGACACCTTGACGTCCTTCCGGAGCCGCTCGACCAGCGCCCGCGTCTCAGGCTCCACGCTGCCGTTGTCCACCAGGACGAGCTCGTCGATCGGATGACCTGAGGTGCGGTCGAGCGAGGCCACGCAGACGGCGGTGAGGGCGGCCTGGTCCCGGAACGGCATGACCACGGCGACAGTCGGCCGGCTGCCGATGCGGAAGCGGACCCGCCAGGTGCCGGCGACGCTGCCGGCGACCACCTCTGCGTCCAGGCCCCGGCGCTCAACGGCGGCGCGCAGCGCCTGCGCACAGCCCTCGTGCACAGGGCTCCCCGGCCCTGCATCAGGGAGAAGGGGCCTCTCCCGACCGTGGTAGAGCACCCGGGGTACGCGGGCGACCCGGCGCGCCTGCTCCGAGGAGCGCAGCACGGCGTCGTACGCCCAGGCCACCTCGGGATCCAGGCCGATCGTCGGACGGAGCCCGCCGGTGGCATCGAGGAGCGAGCGGCGCAGGACGGTCAGGTGGCCGGTGTAGGGGGCGGAGAGGAGGAGGTCCGGGCACCACTCGGGCTTGAAGGTGGGCCGGACGGGCTCCCCACGCCAGTCGACCTCGTCCTCGTCGGTATAGACGATGTCGACCCCGGCATCCTGCGCCACGACAGCCATCGTCTCGGCCAGGGCGTCTGGATCGAGCGTTGGACGGGAGGTGACGAGGATGCCTGGTTCGTCCGGCAGGTCGCGGGGCCCTGGCATGTGCCGGCGACGTGCACGTAGTCACGACCGAGGGCACGGTGGCCCAGACCCGCTCCGACAGCGTGTTCACGGTGCACGAGCTGGCCCGACCGGCGAGTCGGCGGGAGCGTCTCCGGGACGGACTCCTG
>DAHXOA010000068.1 GCA_027365145.1 Acidimicrobiaceae bacterium
CCCCCCCCGCCGCCAGCAGGTAGGTTGCCGCCGCCACCCGGTCCGGCACGACGGCATGGCGAGCCGGGGTCAGACCCTCGACGCCCAGGACTTCGATCCGGGAGGTCCCGGCGCCCTCGATCTGGGCACCCATCGCCGTGAGGAACCGCGCCAGATCACAGACCTCGGGCTCGCGGGCCGCGTTCTCGATCACCGTGGTCCCTTTGGCCAGGACCGATGCCATGAGCACGTTGTCGGTCGCGGTGTGGCTCGGGTACTCCAGCACAACCCGCGCCCCGACCAGTGCGGGCCGCCCCATGACCGAGGTGTCCACCCGCCCCTCGACGTAGCCGTGGGCCGCGGTGAAGGACGCGCCGAGTGCCTCGAGCGCGTGGAGGTGCATGTCGATAGGCCGGTGCCCGAAGTCGTCGCCACCGGGCATGGAAACCCTGGCGCGGCCGTAGCGGGCCAGGAGCGGACCGAGCACCACCACCGAGGCCCGCATCTTCTCCACCAGCCGGTAGGGCGCCTCGGGTACCAGCACCGGAGGGGTCTCCACGACAAGCTCACCGGGGACCGTGCCCCAGCGGGCAGCCACGCCCATGGCGGCGAGCAGTTCGGCCATGATGTCGACGTCGGTGATACGTGGCACGTTCGACAGCACGTGGCGCCCCTCGGCCAGCAGGCAGGCCGCCATCAGCTTCAGCACGGAGTTCTTGGCGCCACCTACGCGCACGGTGCCGGAGAGCGGCCCGTTGGGTGAGATGACGAAGCGATCCACCCGGCCAGTATGGCCCGGCCGGACCGACTGACACCGAATCCGTTCCGTGGACATGCCGGCGGCACCCTGCACACCCCGCAGCAGGAAACCAGCCACTATCGTTTCCGATGTGGACGCGAAGACCCAGGCACCTGACCGCAACCTGGCCATGGACCTCGTCCGGGTCACCGAGGCCGCGGCCCTGGCCGCAGCCCGGTGGATGGGGCGGGGCGACAAGGAGGGCGCGGACGGTGCCGCCGTGCACGCCATGCGGATCGTGCTCTCCTCGATCCCGATGGACGGCATCGTCGTCATCGGCGAAGGGGAGAAGGACAACGCCCCCATGTTGTTCAACGGGGAGCGGATCGGGGACGGGACGCCCCCGAAGGCCGACATCGCCGTCGACCCCATCGACGGGACGACGCCCACCGCTCTCGGTCGCGGAGGTGCGCTCTCGGTGATCGCCGTGTCCGAGCGCGGCACGATGTTCAACCCCGGTCCCTGCGTCTACATGGAGAAGCTCGCCGTCGGGCCCCGTTCGGCGGGCATGATCGACATCTCCCGCACACCGGAGGAGAACCTGCACGCCGTGGCCAAGGCGAAAGGCACCTCGGTGAGAGACGTGACGGCGGTCATCCTGGACCGACCCCGCCACGGAGATCTCATTGCCCAGGTCCGGGCCACAGGAGCCCGCATCCGCCTGATCACCGACGGAGACGTCGCCGGGGCGATCGCCGCCGCCTGGCCCGACTCGGGCGTCGACATCCTCTTCGGCATCGGGGGCACCCCCGAAGGCGTGATCGCCGCCGCCGCGCTGAAGAGCATGGGGGGGGAGATCCAGGGGAAGCTCTGGCCTCGCGACGCACGCGAGCGGCAGGCGGCCGTCGACGCCGGCTACGACCTGGACGCGGTCCTCTCCACCGACGACCTCGTCCAGGGAGACAACTGCTTCGTCGCCGCCACGGGCATCACCGACGGTGAGCTGCTCTCCGGTGTGCGGTACAACGAGACGGGGGCGACGACCCAGTCGCTCGTGATGCGGTCGAAGTCGGGGACCGTCCGCCTGATCGACGCCAGGCATCCCCTCCACAAGCTCTCCACCTACAGCGCCATCGAGTTCGAGTAGCCGGAGCGCCGCGGCGTCCGGGGCGCAGGAGCAGGAGCAGGAGCGTCGCGCTCAGCCGGGCGCAGCGTCCTCGACGGCTTCCAACCGGACCCGGGCCCGCACCAGGGCAGCCTCGGCCTCCGACAGCTCGACGGCGCCCTCGCCGTCACCGGCGCCGGGCTCGTCGCTTGCCGCGCCCCCGGAGGCTGTCCGCCCGGACGAGGCCAGCTCGGCTACGAGCGCCTCGGCCCGCTCCGCTGCCAGGCGCGCCCGCTCCACGTCGACGTCGCCGGCCAGCTCGGCCACACCGGCGAGCAGCGACACCCGGGTGCCCAGGCCCGACCCCGGGACCGAGGCGTCCGGAGCACCCCCCGGCTCGGGCGCCGGGCGCGACGGCGACGACGTCGGTGCAGTACCGGACGCCGTCACCTTCTCGACCTGAACGAAACCGCCGTGCACCGCGGCCCGGATCTCCGTGCCCTCGGCGTCGGTGATTCGGACCACGCCGGGAAGCACCGCCCCCACCAGAGGCGTGTGCCCGTTCAGGAAGGTCAGGTCACCGTCGGCCGTCCGCAGGACCACCTGGGTGGCAGCGCCCAGGAACAGCACCCGCTCGGGGGTCACGAGCTCCATCCCGAAGACGTTGTCGTCAGCCATGGACCGGCACCGCCCTGGTCGCGGCACGCGTCGGCGCGCACGCATGCGCACCGGGACACGCCGGCTCCACCCCCGTCACCGGGAGCGCCAGGTGGACGAGACCGGGGCGGCGGCGGCTCACTGGCCCTGGATCTCGTGAGCCTTGGCCAGGACCGACTCGGCCCCACCCACGTTCAAGAACGCCTGCTCGGGTACCTCGTCGAGCTGGCCGTCGACCAGCGCCTCGAACGACTCGACCGTCTCTTCGATCGGGACCGTGATCCCCTTCAGGCCGGTGAAGACCTCACCCACGTTGAACGGCTGGGACAGGAACCGCTGCACCTTCCGGGCCCGCGACACGATGACCCGGTCCTCCTCGGACAGCTCGTCGAGGCCGAGGATGGCGATGATGTCCTGGAGCTCCTGGTACCGCTGGAGGACGCCCTGGACCCGCCGGGCCACGTTGTAGTGGCGCTCACCCACGATCTCGGGCGCCAGGATGTTGGACGTCGAGGTGAGCGGGTTCACCGCCGGGTAGATCCCCAACGAGGCGATGTCCCGGGACAGCTCGGTCGTGGCATCGAGGTGGGTGAAGGTGGTGAACGGCGCCGGGTCGGTGTAGTCGTCGGCCGGGACGTAGACGGCCTGGAGCGAGGTGATCGAGTGGCCCCGGGTGGAGGTGATGCGCTCCTGGAGCTCGCCCATCTCGTCAGCCAGGGTCGGCTGGTAGCCCACCGCCGAGGGCATGCGCCCGAGCAGTGTCGACACCTCCGCGCCGGCCTGGACGAACCGGAAGATGTTGTCGACAAAGAGCAACACGTCCTGGTTCTTCACGTCCCGGAAGTACTCGGCCATGGTGAGAGCAGCCAGTGCCACCCGGAGCCGGACCCCGGGCGGCTCGTCCATCTGACCGTAGACCAGGGCGGCTTTCTCGATGACGCCCGACTCCTGCATCTCGATCCACAGGTCGGTGCCTTCACGGGTCCGCTCCCCCCCCCCGGCGAAGACCGACACGCCGTTGTGGTTGGTGGCGACCCGGTTGATCATCTCCTGGATGAGCACGGTCTTGCCCACCCCGGCGCCGCCGAAGAGGCCGATCTTTCCGCCCTGGACGTAGGGCTCCAGGAGATCGATCACCTTGATGCCGGTCTCGAACATGACGGCCCGGGGCTCGAGCGTGTCGAAGTCCGGCGCGTTCCGGTGGATCTCCCACAGCGCCTCGGCCTCGCCGATCGAGTCGGTGTCCAGCGGCTGGCCGAGCACGTTGAAGACGTGGCCGAGCACGGCGTCCCCGACAGGGACGGCGAGCCCCCGACCCAGGTTCCGCACCACCGCGCCACGGACCAACCCGTCGGTGGCCCGGAGGCAGATGCATCGCACCCGGCCGTCCCCGATCTGCTGGGCCACCTCGCTCGTGACGGTGACGGTGGTGCCGTCCAGCTCCAGGTCGACCTCGACGGCGGTGTTGATCTCGGGGAGGGCATGGGGGGGGAACTCCACGTCGATCACCGGGCCGGCGATGGCGACGACCCGCCCGGACGGGAGGGTATCGGACTTCGCTGCTTCGGGTGCAGTGGTGGTCATGGGTGCTCGATGTCCTTCTGGTCGATGGCTGTGTTGTCGTCGATGGCTGTGTTGATGCTCACACCGCGGTCCGGATCATCTCGCCGCCGTCGGTCTCGACGTCGTCGGCCCGCAGGGCCTCGGCACCCCCGACGATCTCCATGAGCTCGGTCGTGATGGCATCCTGCCTGGCCCGGTTCATGATCCGCGAGTACTTCTTTACGAGCTCGTCGGCGTTGTCCGTCGCGGCCGCCATGGCCCGCTGCCGGGCCGTGACCTCCGATGCCGCCGCTTCCAGGAGGGCGCCGAAGATGTCGGTCTCTGCCGCCCGCGGCGCCAGGTCGGCCAGCAGCTCGGCTGCGTCCGGTTCGAACTCGGTATAGCCGTCCCGGACCTCTTGCGCCTCGGCGACGTCGAGCTCGCGTGCGGCGACGGCGTCCTCACCAACCAGCTGCCGGGGGTCGGCGAGCGGGAGGAGCTGGCGGACCTCGACCACCTGGGATCCCGCTGACCGGAACCGGGTGGAGACGACGACGAGCTGGTCGACCTCGCCGTCCACGAAGGGCCGGACCGCGACGCGGGCGACGCGGCGGGCGTCCTCGAAGGTCGGGCGCTCGCTCATCCCCGTGAACGAGTGCTCGACCGCCTGCCCCCGGAACCGGAAGTAGCCCTGGGCCTTCTTCCCCACCGTGGAGAGCTGGACCTCCACGCCGTTGCGGCGCTGGTCGGCGACCAGGCGCTCGGTCGCCCGGAACACCGCCGTGTTGTAGCCGCCGCACAGCCCCCGGTCGGCGACGATGGCGAGCACGCCTACCCGCTCGAGGCTCGACGGGGTCCCGAGTAGGCGACCAGCCGCCGTCGGGTCACCGATCGCCGTCTCGATGACCACGCGCGACATCCCTTCCCGGTAGGGCCGGGCGGCGGCGATCCGGGCCTGGGCCCGCACGATCTGCGAGGCGGCGATGAGCTCCATCGCCTTCGTGATCTTCTTCGTCGACTGGACGCTCCGGATCCGTCGACGCAGGACGCGCTCCTGCCCACCAGCCATGGATCAGGCGTCCTCTCCGGTGTCGAAGGCGTCGGTGAAGGAGCGGAGCGCCTTTTCCAGGGCATCATCGTCAGGAAGCGAGCCGGTCGTCCGGATCGCCGCCAGCAGGTCGGCATGGTTGGCCCGAAAGTGCTCGCGCACCTCACGCTCGTAGCGCTGGACGTCTGCGACCGGTACGCCGTCGACGTACCCCTTCGACCCGGCGTAGATGACGAGGACCTGCTCCTCGACCGGCACCGGCGCGTTGAGTCCCTGCTTGAGCAGCTCGGTCAGCCGGTAGCCCCGGTCCAGCTGGGCCTGGGAGACCTTGTCCAGCTCGGAGCCGAAGGTGGCGAACGCCTCCAGCTCGCGGAACTGGGCCAGGTCCAGCTTGAGCGTCCCGGCCACCGACTTCATCGCCTTGGTCTGGGCCGCGCTCCCGACCCGGCTCACCGAGACGCCGACGTTGATGGCGGGCCGGATCCCGGCATAGAAGAGCTCGCTCTCCAGGAAGACCTGACCGTCGGTGATGGAGATCACGTTGGTGGGGATGTAGGCCGAGACGTCGCCGGCCTTCGTCTCGATGATCGGGAGCGCGGTGAGCGAGCCTCCGCCCTGGTCGTCGGCGAGCTTCGCCGCCCGCTCGAGCAGCCGGCTGTGGAGGTAGAAGACGTCACCGGGGTAGGCCTCGCGGCCCGGGGGCCGGCGCAGCAGCAACGAGAGCTGGCGGTAGGCCTCGGCCTGCTTGGACAGGTCGTCGTAGACGATGAGGGCGTGCTCGCCGTGCTCCATCCAGTGCTGACCCATGGCACACCCGGCGTAGGGGGCCAGGTACTTGAACGGCGCCGGGTCGCCGGCCGACGCCAGGACGACGACCGTATAGTCGAGCGCGCCGTGGGATCGCAGGGTCTCCACGGTCTGGGAGACCGACGATCCCTTCAACCCGATGGCCACGTAGATGCACTTCACGCCCAGGCCTCGTTGGTTGATGATGGTGTCGACGGCGACCGTGGTCTTCCCCGTCTTGCGGTCGCCGATGATCAGCTCCCGCTGGCCACGCCCGATGGGGGTCATGGCGTCGATGGCCTTGATCCCGGTCTGGAGCGGCTCGCTCACCGGCTGGCGCTGGACGATGCCGGGGGCCTGGACCTCCAGCCGGCGGGTCAGCTCCGAAGCGATGGGTCCCTTCCCGTCGACCGGCTCGCCCAGGGCGTTGACGACGCGGCCCAACAGGGCGTCACCCACCGGGACCGACAGGATCCGGCCGGTCGCCTTCACGAGCTGGTCCTCGTCGAGATGGCTGTCGCCACCCAGGATGACCGTCCCGATGCTCTCCTCGTCCAGGTTGAGAGCGAGCCCGAGGGTGCCGTCCTCGAACTCCAGGAGCTCGTTGACGGCCGCGCCCGGCAACCCGGTCACCCGGGCGATCCCGTCCCCCACCTCGATGATCCGGCCGACCTGCTCGGTCGTCACCTCCGGCGTGTAGTCGTCGACGTGTCGCCGCAGTGCGGCGGTGATCTCGTCGGCGGTGATGGTCAGCTCAGCCATCAGGTTCCTTCCCTTCCGTCACGTGCTCGGTACGACGCCTCGGACACGAGGACGCGCTCTTTCAACTGGTCGAGCCGGCGGCGGGCGCTGCCGTCGATCAGCAGGTCACCCACCTCGACCACGATCCCGCCGAGCAGCTGTGGGTCCACCGTGATCTGCAACTCCACCGGTGCTCCGGCCAACCGGCCCAGGACATCGGCGAGCTCGCGCTGCTGGCCTTCGTCGACCGCCTCTGCCGCCTGCACCCGGGCCACCCGCCAGCCCCGGGCGCGGGCGGCCTCTTCGATCAGGAAGTCAAGCGTGGAGACGATGTCACGGGCGCGGCCGCCCCGGATGGCATACGCCGCCAGCCGCTGGGTGGTCTCCGAACCCTGGGTGCCGAGGAGCTGGGCCACGAGCCCCACGCGGGCCGGGATCGCCAGCTCCCGGTCGGAGAGGGCGGCCCGCAACTGCCGGTGCGCCTCGACGACCCGGGTGAAGCGGAACAGCTCGTCCTCTGCGGTCTCGATGTCGGCCACCGGCAGCGACGCGAACACCGCCGCCGCGTACCCACCGACCCGGTGGCGCGCCGCCATCCGACCCAGTGGCTCCTCGGCCTCTCCGGCCGGGTACCCACCTGCGGCCGACCAGCGCTGGAGGTGGGACGCGAGCCAGTGGAGCGCGGCCGGGAAGTCGGCCGCCGGGGTCACCTGGGCGGCCTGGCCCACCAGGCGCCGGACGAGCGTGCCGACCTTCGCGTCGAGCACGTCCTCGATCACCGCCCGACGGGTAGCGGCCGTCACGGTGTCGTCCGTCATCACGAGGAGCAACGCTCCTGAACCGTCGACCGTGGCCGCCACGGCGGCGAGCTCGTCGGCGCCGGTGGCAAGGTCACCGGTCGAGTCCAACTGCTCGGCGGCGGCGGCCAGGTAGCCCTGGAGGGCTGGGTTCACCGACCACCCCCCGCCGGGCTCCCGCTCCCGGCCGGGGTAGCCGCGCCCTCGGCCGCCACGGCGGCGATGGCCTCGGCGATGAGGTCCCGATGATCGGCGGCCTGGATCTCCCGTCCGATGACCCGCTCGGCGGTGGCGAGCACGATCTCACCCACCCGGGCGGTGATCTGGTCGACTGCGGCCGCCCTCGCCACCGCCACCTCCGCCTCGGCGGCCTGGACGATGCGCTCGTACTCGGCCTGGGCCCGGGCTTGGGCTGCCGTCGTCACCTGGTCGGCGGTCCGGTTGGCTCCGGCCACGATCTCCCGGGCCTGGTGACGCGCCGCCTCCAGCACCTGGTGGCGCTCCTCGTCGGCGGCGGCCGCGTCGACCTTCGCCTGCTCGGCGGAGTCCAGCTCGCTCCGGATCAGGTCCTGGCGCTCCCCGAGGACCTTGTTGAGGGGAGGCAGCACCTTCCAGCCGATGACGCCGAGCACGATGAGGAACGCGATCAGCTCGACGATGAGCGTCCCGTTGGGGACGAGGAAGTTCGAGGTGGCGAAGGTCACGATCGGTCTCGCTTCCGTGTTCGGCCGACACCCGCGACCGCCCTCCGGTGGAGGAGGCCGGGCGCCGTGCCGGTGGGGTACCGGGCTGCCGCAGACATGGGCTACTTCTTGTAGAGCGAGAAGACGAAGAGCGCGGTGAAGGCGAGGTTGATGAAGTACATCGCCTCGACCAGTCCGACGGTCAGGAACATGATGGTGAACAGCCGGCCCTGGGCCTCGGGCTGGCGGGCGACGCCGGCGATCGTCTGACTGCCGGCGAGGCCGTCACCGATGGACGCGCCCACCGCGCCGCCACCCAACGCCAGGCCACCGCCGACCATAGCGCCGGCCAGCTTCACTGCCTCGGCCATCCCGCTGGTAACTGCCATTGGTGCTTCTCCTTCTGTGGGGGTTTTTGGGTGTGGCAACTGCAGAACGCGCCGGGACACCGCCACGACGGCGGGCCCGGTGGGATGCGGGGGCTCCTGCCCGCCCTCAGTGGCCGCCGATGTCGGTCATCGCCGTCTCGAAGTAGAGGATGGTGAGGAGGGCGAAGATGAACGCCTGGATGGCGGCGATCAGCAGCCCGTCGAAGAGCTTCCAGACCGGGTCCACGATGACGAACACCACACTGCCCACGGGGACGGGACCGAGCGTCCAGGCCACCAGTGCGGCGAGCAGCGCCAGCATCAGGCCGCCGGAGAGGAGGTTGCCAAAGAGCCGGAGGGCCAGGGTGATGGGCTTGGCGATCTCCTCGACCAGGTTGATGAAGAGGTTGAACGGGAGCAGGTAGACCGGGAACGGCTGGGTCAGGTAGTGCTTCACGTAGCCGACCACACCCCGGGTCCGGATCGACGCCCCGTGCACGAGCACGATGACGAAGAGGGCCAGCGCCAGGGGGAGGTTGATGTCGGCCGTCGGCGCCGGGAGGAACTCGTACTTCGACCCGAGACCGACGATCTCGAACACGTTCGAGATGAGGATGAACACGAAGAGCGACACAGCCAGGGGGACGATGCGGGCGCCGCGGGGGCCGATGTTGGCCTCGACCTGCTTTTTCACCGCCGCGACCCCGAGCTCCCAGGCCAGCTGGAACTTCCCGGGCACCCCGCTCGTCGCCTTCGCCCGCAGAGCGAACCCGAGGGCGATCGTGACCACCATGGCAGCGCCGGTCGCCCACACGGTGTCCAGGTCGAGCTGCAGCCCGAGGACAGCCCGCTTGATGTGGTCGCCCACGGTGATGTCGGTGGCCAGCAGGGCCAGGTGCATCGCGCCCACCATCGGCTCAGTCACCTCTCCGGTCGTCGGGGACGTCGACCGTCTCGGGCAGCTCGACCGTGGTGCCGTCGACGGCAGTGGTGTCGACCATCCCGCCGTCGGCGAACCCCATGGACGCGGCGGCGGGGCCCATCTTCAGCATCGAGCGGGCCACGTTGGCCAGAAGGACCATCTGGAACACGGCCAGGCCGGCCAGGACCCCGAACCCGAGGTCGAAGGAGAGGAGCAGGAGGCCGACGGCAATGACCGAGATGACACCCAGGCGGGCCAGCGTGTTCATGGCCAGCGGTCGGCGCTTGTTCTCGTCGGCCCGCTCACCCACCTTCACGACCGAGCTTCCCACCAGGCGGAAATTGAGCGTGCCGAGACCGAGGCCGACGCAGGCCCCCACGCCCACGAGCGGCTTGCCGAACGAGACGCTGCCGACCAGGGCGGCGATCCCGATCACGAGGGCAGCGGTCACGGTGCGCTTCGACACCGAGGCGATGTCGGGCAGGGAGAAGTGGGCGAACACGTTCTCAGCCTTCCGTCCCGGCCCGGCCCACCGGGACCGTGCCGGCGACCAGGCCGTCGAGAGTGACCAGGCCGTCGAGAGTGACCAGGGCAACCATCGGCGCCCGAGCGCCGGCGAGCGGGGCGCCGGACATCGGGTCGTCGGCCGGCCCGGCCGTCACGACAGATGCTTTCGGGCCTGGGACACGGTGACGAGCACCGCAGCCACGATCCCGAACGCCAGTCCCACGAAGGTGAGCCAGGGCGCCGTGCCGATCCAGGCGTCGAGAAGGTAGCCGGCCCCGCCCCCGAGCACGAGGCAGAGCGCCGCCGCCACCCCCATGGACAAGAAGTCGAAGATCCCCGGTCCGTCGTAGCGGGCGGAAGGCGGATGCGGCGAGCCCGGCTCCGCATCCGGTGGCGGCGGACCGGCACCGGCGGGAGGACGGCCGTCGGACCCCTCCGGTCGGCGCCGGGGGCTGTGGTCCGTCATAGCCGCGCCGTTCCGCGTCAGAATATGTTGGCAGAGGATGCTTCACGGGAGATTCCTGGATTCACGCAGCGCGTCAACGGGCGGTGCCGGCCGGGAAGGCCGGTCGGGTGGACGCTACCGGGGCGCGCGGGCTGCACATCACGGCGGTCATCATCGCATCAGCGGGCACCCCGAGGCAAAACGGCGGCAACACGCCGTTCACACGCTCTTCACACCGGCGCCGACACCCTCGGTCGCCTCTCCGGCGCCCGGCGGCGGCGTGCCGGCTGTCTCGTCCCCCACCTCGTCGTCGGTCTGGCGGCGGAGGCCCGGGTGGAAGAGCGTGTAGAGCATCACCCCGAGGGCGAGGGCTCCGAAGGGGATGAAGGCGTTGACGCTCGAGACGTAGAGCGGGAAGAGGATGAACCCCGACAGCAACGCCGTCCACGCCCAGAGGATGAGGACGCTCCGGCGGTGCCCGTGGCCGAGCCGCAGCAGCCGGTGGTGGAGGTGGTTCTTGTCCGGGGTGGAGAACCCGGTCCGGTTGGCGGTCCGCCGGATCAGCGCGAACGCCATGTCGACGAGGGGGACCCCGAGGATGAAGAAGGGGATGAAGAGGGGGGCGAAGAAGAAGTACGTCTCGCCGCTGCGCACGGCCCCGGCCGACCGGCCGCCGATCAGCATGGTCGACGCCGCCATGAGCAGCCCGAGGAGGAGCGCCCCGGCGTCGCCCATGAAGATCCGGGCCGGATGGAAGTTGTGCGGGAGGAACCCGAGGCAGATCCCACACGTGATCACCGCCACCATCGGGCCCAGGTTGGCGGCGGTGAGGTTGCCGAGGTGCTGGAGGTGGATCCCGTAGACCGCCAGTGCCCCGGAGGCGATGGCAACCACACCGGCGGCCAGCCCGTCGAGCCCGTCGACGAGGTTGATGGCGTTGGTGATGGCGATCACCCACAGGGCCGTCAGCAGGGGGGTCCACGTGGAGGAGAGCACGACGAACCCGGCCAGGGGCACCTTGAACTGGAACCACGTCACCCCGAGGAAGTAGAGGATGGTGGCCGCCAGGACCTGGCCGGCCATCTTGGCCGGAGCGGACATGTCCCGCACGTCGTCGATCAGCCCGACGGCGAAGATGGCGGCGGCGCCGAGCACGAGGCCGAGAGGCTCCGACGACCCGCCGAACAGGTTGGCCAGGGCCGGGAGGCAGGCGGCGACCGAGATCGCTATCAAGAACGCGACGAACATGGCGACCCCACCGGCCTCGGGCGTGACCCGCTGGTGCACCTTGCGCTCGTCGGGCTGGGCCACGTAGCCCACGCGCGTGGCGACGGCACGCACGGGGAAGGTGAGGGCCCACGACGCCACGGTCGCCACCGCCAGGATCACCCCGTACCAGGCCAGGGGCACGTCGTTGCTCATCGGCTGCCGGCCCGGCCCGTCGCCGTCACCCGCCGGTCAGCGTCGGGTACGGCGGGAAGCTTGCGCACAGCTCACGCACCTCGGCCCGGACCGAGGAGAGCACCGCGTCGTCGTCCCGATGGCGCAGCGTCCGTCCGATGAGCGCACCGATGCGGCCCATCTCCTCGAGGCCCATGCCGGCGGTCGTCTCCGCCGCCGAGCCCAGGCGCAGGCCCGAGGTCACGAAGGGCGAGCGGGGATCGTCGGGGATGGTGTTGCGGTTGCAGGTGATCCCGGAACGGTCCAGCACCTCCTGGGCCACCTTCCCGGTCAGCTCGGCGTCGAAGGTCCGCAGGTCCACCAGCACCTGATGGTTCTCGGTCCCCCCGGACACCAGGCGGAACCCCTCGCTGGCCAGCGCGCCGGCCAGCGCCGCCGCATTGGCCACCACGGCGGCGGCGTAGTCCCGGAACGCCGGCAGGGACGCCTCGGCAAAGGCCACGGCCTTGGCAGCGATGGCGTGCTCCCGGGGGCCCCCCTGGAGGCCCGGGAACACCGCCTGGTCGATGGCCTTGGCGTGCTGGGCGTTGCAGAGGATGGCACCGCCCCGGGGGCCGCGCAGCGTCTTGTGGGTCGTGAGGGTGACGACATCCGCCACGCCCACCGGAGAGGGGTGCGCCTTCCCGGCGACGAGCCCGGCCGGATGGGCGGCGTCGAAGAGGAACAGCGCCCCGACGGAGTCGGCGATCTCCCGGAACGGGTGGGGATCGATGATCCGGGCGTAGGCCGTCGAGCCCGCCACGATCAACTTCGGGCGCTCCTTCCTGGCGATGTCGGCCACCTGGTCGAAGTCGATGACCTCCCCGGGCTTGTCCGGGTCGTCGGTGGCGGGCGAGACGCCGTAGGAGACGAAGTTCCAGATCTTCGACGTGATGCTGGCCGGTGACCCGTGGGTGAGATGCCCGCCATGGTCGAGGCGCATGGCCAGGATCGTGTCGCCGGGCTCGAGGAGCGCCTGGTAGACGGCGAGGTTGGCGGTCGCACCGGCGTGGGGCTGCACGTTGGCGTGGTCCGCGCCGAAGAGCGCCGTCGCCCGGTCCCGGGCCAGGTCTTCCACTTCGTCGACGACCTGATTGCCCCCGTAGTAGCGCCGACCCGGATAGCCCTCTGCGTACTTGTTGGTGAAGATCGACCCCGTCGTCGCCAGCACCGCCGGCGAGGTGAAGTTCTCCGAGGCGATGAGCTGGAGCGAGGTGGCCTCCCGCTCCGCTTCGGCGCCGATCAGGCGCGCCACCTCCGGATCGGAGGCCAGCCACGTGTCGAACGGCGTTCCTGTGGTGGGGCTCATCCCTCTGCATCCTGCCTTTCTCGGCGAGCAGACCGGTCAGGGCGACGCGGTCCCGGACGGGATCGGCCCGAGGCGGAACCCGGTCCCGATTCTACTTCGCGGTGCGCGAGAGGGCCCCGTCGATGCCAGTGACGCCGGTGATGCCAGTGACGCCAGTGACGCCAGTGATGCACTTGATGTCCCCCAGGTGTGTTCCATGTCACACCCCTCTGGTTCACTGGGAGCGTGGCGGAAGAGAGCACCGACCTGATCGGAGAGCTGGCAGCGGCGATCGAGGAACTCGTTGCGGCCGGGCCGGAGGCGGTCTCCGACGGCACGGCCGTCGCGGCCTTGGTGCGGCAATCGCAGCGTCTGGCAGCAGTGGTCTCTGCGGCCGCCACGGCCATGGAGACCTCGGGGGAGTGGCGGACGGACGGGGCATGCTCAGCGGCGTCGTGGCTGTCAAGCCGTTGCCGACTTCCTCGGAGCGAGGCCAGCCGCATGTTCCGCCTCGGTCGCTCCATGGGCGAGATGCCGGTGTCCGTACAGGCGTGGCTCGATGGTGAGATCGGTCCCGCACATGTCGGCATCCTGGCGTCCCTCGTCACAGGACGCACGGCCGAATCGTTCGCCCGCGACGAGGCGATGCTCGTAGAGCACGCCCGCCGGCTGTCGTTCCACGGGTTCTGCCAAGCCGCCGGGTACTGGGAACAGCTTGCCGATCCCGACGGGTGCGAAGGGGCTGCAGAGCGACGCCGGACCCGGC
>DAHXOA010000129.1 GCA_027365145.1 Acidimicrobiaceae bacterium
ATGATGATGTCGCCCGCGTCCATGGCGGCGGCCAGCGTGTCGATGGTCTTCGACGTGACGTCGCCAGCCGGCACCATGACCCACGCGGCCCTGGGGACGTCCAATGCCTTGACGAACTCATCGATCGAGCCGGTGCCGGTCGCCCCTTCCTTCTCCAGCGCAGCGACGGCGTCGGCGTTCACGTCGAACACCACGCACCGGTGCCCGTCGCGCATGAGGCGCCGGGCCAGGTTCGCCCCCATCCGCCCGAGCCCGACGATCCCGAGCTGCATCGGGCTACTCGTTGTCATGGTGATCTCCTCGTCCTCGACGTACGTTTGCTCTACCCTTGCACGGTTGCGCTCAACCGTTCAGCGCGGACCGGCGCCTCCCGGCAGCCACGGCGCCTGCCACCCGTGGTAACCGCGGACCAGACGGTCCGCCTCGGCCGGACCCCACGACCCTTGCTCGTAGGTGACCGGCGCAGGTGGTTCGTCCAGCAGCGGCTGGAGCACCCGCCAGGTCTCCTCGACGTTGTCTTCCCTGCTGAACAGCGAACGGTCACCGATGAGCACGTCGTGGAGCAAGCGCTCGTAGGGCTCCGGTGGCTTTCCGAGCTCGGCGGCGAACGACAGGTCCATGTGCACGTCCCGCGCCGAGGTCCCGTCGGCCCCCTTCGACAGCATCTCCACCCGCATCCCTGGGTCCGGGTCGATCCGGAACACCATCTGGTTGGCATCGCTTCCCTTGGGCGCGTCCAGGAAGCCGAGCCGCGGCGGACGCCTGAAGACGACGCGAACCTCGGTCGCCCGAGCAGCCAAGCCTTTCCCCGCTCTGATGAAGAACGGGACGCCGGCCCACCGCCAGTTGTCCATGTCCAGTCGCAACGCCACGTACGTCTCGGTGGTAGAGGTCGCCTGCACGCCGCGCACGGAGGTGTACCCGACGTACTGACCGCGCACGCACCGTCCCGGGTCGACCGACGCCATCGACCGGAACACGTCGACCTTCTTGTCCTGGAGGGCGTCGGCGCCGGGCCCGACCGGTGGCTCCATGGCCACGAGCGACAGCACCTGGAGGAGGTGGTTCTGGACCACGTCCCGCAACGCCCCGACCGCGTCGTAGAAGGCGCCCCGGTCCTCCACCCCGAAGTCCTCGGTCATCGTGATCTGCACGCAGGTGACATGGTCGCGGTTCCACACCGGTTCGAGCAGCGTATTGGCGAACCGCAGGAAGTGGAGGTCCAGCACCGGCTGTTTGCCCAGGAAGTGGTCGATCCGCCAGATCTGCTCCTCGGCCAGGACGTCATGGAGCTCTTCGTTCAGCTGGCGAGCCGACGCGAGATCGTGCCCGAACGGCTTCTCTATAGCCACCCGCGCATGCTCGGTCAGACCGGCCTCGCCCAGAGCCGCCACCACTGGGGCGAAGAGACTCGGCGGGATCTCCAGGTAGAACGCCGGCCGCTCCGAGCTCGTGATCCGACCGGCCAGCTCCTGATAGGTGCCGGGATCGGTGAAGTCGCCTCGCAGGTAAGAGCAGCGTGCCGAGAGGCGGTCGAACACCTTCTTCTTCACCGGCTCGCCCTCGGCGTCGAGCGCGTCGCGCATGACGTGGTGCAGGTGGTCGTCCGACCAGTCGTCCACCGCCACCCCGATCACGGGCACGTCGAGCCGCCCGGCCGCCTCGAGCCGGTACAGCGCCCGGAAGGTCATCTTCTTGGCCAGGTCACCGCTTATCCCGAAGATCACCAGGGCGTCGGCGGCTTCCGTTGTCGTGTCGGTCATGTCGGCTGGCTTCCCTGCTCGTGGTCAACGGTGACCGCCCACCGGATCCCGGCGGAGCGTCCGACCCGGCGCTGCGAGTGCGGGGTGCGGGGATGCCGGGTCTCTCCGTGGCGGCTCTGGTTACGGTACCGCGGGAGGATCCGTCACGGCGGCCGGCCACGTGCGGCCCCGGCCGTGAGGACGTGAGTAGGGAGGACCGGACCAGGTGAGCCTCCGTCCCACGGCCGGCAGGGCGAAGTAGCGTCTCACCCAGCCGCTGAGCGCACGGTACCGTGCCCGACGACGGAGGAGCGCGATGAGCGACGTGTCCCAGGGTCCAGGATGGTGGCAGGCGTCGGACGGGAAGTGGTACCCGCCGGAGCTCCACCCCGATGCCCAAGGGCAGCCGCCGGGTCTCCCTCCCTACCCCGGCGCGGGACCAGGGCAGCCGCCGGGGTACTACCCGCAGGGTGCCTATCCGTATGGCGACGGCGTCCCCATGAACAGGCGCTTCAACGGCATGGCCATCGCGTCGCTCGTGTGCGCCATCATCACCATCGCTGGTCTGGGTTCCCTACTCGGGATCATCTTCGGGCTCGTCGCCCGACGCCAGATCCGGGCCTCTGGAGGAACCCAGAGGGGCAGTGCGCTTGCGCTCGCCGGCATCATCGTCGGCTGCCTCACTCTGGTCCTGGTGATCCTCGGGGTCGCGCTGATCGGTCACCACCACTGCTTCCGCGGGACCCACTGCAACGCGACGATACGTGGCTGAGGATCCGGGGGGGCCCGCGCTCAGGCCCCGACGACCCCCTCGGCCGCGGCCAGCACGATGGCCGCGCCGCGGGTGTCGCCGACCAGGCCGCTTTCCATCCGGTTCATGACGTAGCAGACGGTCACCCGGGTGTCGAGGTCCATGACGATGACAGACCCGCCGAACCCGCCCCAGAAGCATGCCCGGGGGCCGAGCGGGAGCAACTCCCCCGCCAGGCCATACCCCATCCCGAAGCGCATGGGGACGCCAAGCACCAGGTCGGTGCCGTTGGCCTGCTCCTCGAAGATCCGTTCGCACGTCTGGGCGGAGAACAGGCGGGTGCCTCTGGCCTCGCCGGCGCCGGCCACAATGGATTGAACGGCGGCGACGGATCGGGCGTTCCCCTGACCGTTGGCGGCGGGGATCTCCGCCCGACGCCACCACGCCTGGTGCGGGACCGCTGGGTCGAGTGGCGGGTTCGCGAGGGTCCGCTGGGCGATCTCCGACATCCCCTCGCCGTGCATCGCCGGCGGCGGGATGACCGGCGACACCCGGCCGTCCTCGGATGCCGGTAGGCCGATCCAGAAGTCGGCGCCGAGCGGCCGCGCCACCTCTTCGGCGAACCATGTCCCGATGGAGACCCCGGTGATCCGGCGCACGACCTCTCCGACCAGATAGCCCTGGGTCACCGCGTGGTAGCCCGAGGCCGTTCCCGGTGGCCACCACGGCTCCTGTGCCGCCAGCATCGACGTGCACCGGTCCCAGTCGGCCAGGTCCTCGACGGCGAGCGGTTCGGTCCAGCCCGAAAGGCCGGCAGTGTGCCCGAGCAGGTGCCGCACCTCGACGGCACCTTTCCCGGCGGCGGCGAACTCCGGCCAGTACCGGGCCACCGGTGCGTCGAAGTCCAACTCACCCCGGTCGGCTAGTGCGAGCATGCACACGAAGGTCATCGTCTTCGTCGTCGACCACACGTTGGTCAGCGTGTCCTCCACCCACGGCGTCGTCCTCGCCTCGTCGGCGAAGCCGCCCCAGAGGTCGACCACCGGCTCCCCGTCGACGAACACCGCCACCGACGCGCCGACGTCGTCTCCCTGCTCGAGGCTGGACGCCAGCGTGTCCCGCACCTTCGCGAACCGATCATCGCAGTGCCCGCTGATCTCGATCACAATGTTCCCCCTCACCCGCCTCCGGAAGGCGGAAGCTCCCCAGGTGCTAGCACCGCTGCCCCGCAGGGGCAAGACCCACGCTGCCCCGCAGGGGCAAGACCCACGCTGCCCGAGCACCCCCGATAGGCTCCACCGTCGTGGGCACGAGCGACCACCGCCATCGCGTGCGGCCGGATGCGCAAACCTTGCGGCGTCGTCGGCTCGCAGGGCTGGCCATGCTCGTCGCCATGGTGGCGCTGGTGATCGCGGTCGTGAGCTTCGTCAACGGGGGCCCGAAGTCCGCTCCGGCGACCCGCGCGACGCGGCGGCACGTCCACCATCACAGCGCCGGCGGGAAGACCGTCACGACCGATGGGACATTCACCGGACCCGACGGCGTGGAAGCCAACTGGGTCGTTGCCGAGAACAAGAAACCCGGCACCACGGCGTGGAAGATCACCACGCCCCAGACCGCCGACGGGATCATGGGCTACGCCGACACCCAGCAGGCGACTGTGGGCCAGAAGGTCACCCTGTACGTCTCCACCCAGGCGCCGTCGTTCCGGGTCGAGGCGTTCCGGATGGGCTACTACCAGGGGAAGGGCGGGCGCCTGGTCTGGACGTCGAAGACCGTGCCGGGCGTCGTGCAGCCCGCCTGCCCGGTCATACCCACCGTCTTCGAGGTCCAGTGCTCCTGGCCGGCGTCGCTCACGTTCTCCGTGACCGACGCGTGGGTCCAGGGGGACTACCTGTTGAAGCTGGTTGGCAGCGGAGGCCAGCAGGGCTACGTGCCCCTCACGATCTGGGACCCCTCCAGTCACGCAACCTACGTGGTGATGAACGCGGTGGCCACCTGGCAGGTATTCAACTCTTTCGGCGGCTACGACCTCTACGCCGGGGGGCCCCCCGGCCTGACGGGCTATCCACCCCCGGACCGATCCCGGATCGTCTCGTTCGACCGTCCCTACGCCTACGGGAACGGCGCCGCCTCCTTCATCACCAGCGAGCTGCCCCTCATCGAGTTCATGGAGGGGCACGGGCTCGATGTGACCTACTGGACCGACGTCACCCTGGCCACCAACGGCGCCCAGCTCGTCGACCACAAAGCGCTCCTGTCACTTGGGCACGACGAGGAGTGGTCGCTGCGCATGCGCGACAACGCCACCACCGCCCGCGACAAGGGTGTGAACCTCATGTTCTTCGGTGCCAGCCCCGTGCTCCGCAAGATTCGCTTCGAGCCCTCACCCATCGGGCCGAACATGGAGGTCGTCAACTACCGCGACCCCCAGGCCGATCCCCTCTACGGAAAGGACAACGCCGAGGTCACCCAGAACTGGTGGGGACAGCCTCCCGCCAACGACCCGGCAAGCACGCTGGTCGGGGCGACCTACATCGGGTTCAACAACACCACTCCGGCCAACATGGCCGTCGTCGATGCGTCGTCCTGGGTGTTCAAGGGCACGAAGCTGACCGATGGGAGTCAGATCCCTGGTGTCCTGTTCACCGACTTCGACGGCTACGACACCAGCCGACCCAACCCGCCCGACGTCCAGATCCTCACCCACTCACCGGTGACCATCGGCTTCAACGGGGCGAAGATGTACGCCGACACCACCTACTACACCTGGCCCGCCAGCAACGCCGGCGTCTTCGAAAGCGGCACCAACTACTGGATCGCCGCCATGACACCCTGCCCACCGGGGACGGCGTCGTGTGCCGCACCCACGCTCGACACCATCACCGGGAACCTGTTGGCCGCCTTCGGGGCGGGGCCGGCCGGCATCGCCCACCCCTCGGTCACCAACTGGCAACAGTTCTACCCGACCGCCGGTTAGGCAGCCAGGCGGCTGGCGCCGGCCCGGCCACAGGCAGGGGCGGCCGGCGAATAGCAGGTAGCAGCCAGGCGGCTGGCGCTCCGGCCCCGAGAGGTGTGAACTGGTCGCATGCCTCTCTCTGGTGAGTACGCACCGAGCCCGACCCAGTGGGTCCGCGACCAGGCGGACCTCTACGAGCGCTCCGGCGGGACCGAAGGGACCACCCTCCGGGGCATGCCGGTCGTGCTCCTGACCACCGTGGGCGCCACCTCGGGCAAGATCCGCAAGACACCCCTCATGCGGGTCGAGCACGAAGGTCGCTATGCCGTGGTCGCCTCCCAGGGCGGGGCGCCGACCCACCCCGCCTGGTACCGGAACCTCCTGGCCCATCCCCGTGTCCAGCTCCGGGACGGTCAGGTCGACCAGGAGATGGTCGCCCGCGAGGTGACCGGTGAGGAGAAGGCGACGTGGTGGGAACGGGCCGTGGCCGCCTACCCCGACTACGCCGACTACCAGAAGAAGACTGAGCGCCAGATCCCCGTGCTCGTGCTCGAGCCCGTCAGGGACTGACCCCGGACACGAGCCGCTCCACCGCCTCTACGGCGTCGCGGGCGCTTAGGCCGGTCCATCCTGCGGCGCCGAGCGCCAGGGCATCGGGTAGCCCGGAGGTAGCCGCCCCGCCGACGAGGATCGGCACGTCCGGGTCCACCCGGGCCACCTCCACGATGGACTCCCGGGCGGCGTCGAGCGCGCTCGCCACTGTCACCCCGATGAGAACAGCCACCGGCCGGGGTGCCGATCCGACCCGGACCACGGCGTCGCCGAAAGAGACCGGCGGGGTGTCTGCCCCCAGCTCGACCACGTCGAAACCGGCCCCACGCAAGAGATCGGCAACGACCGCCACCGGGATGGCGTGCCGTTCCCCGCCCGGAGCACCCACGATCACGGTCCCCCGTCGGCGACCACGGCGGAGGAAGTGGGGGCCCATCCGGGCCACCAGCCGGATGGCCGTGGCCGACGCCCGGTGCTCGTCGGCCACGGAGAACACCCCTTCCGCCCACCACTGCCCCACGGCAGCGAGCGCCGGCATGAGCAGGTCGACCACCACTTCCTCAGGAGTGGCACCGGAAGCGAGGGCGTCCTCGATCACCCGCCACGCCCCGGTCTCGTCGCCGGAGATGATCCGGTCCTCCAGGCGCGGACGACTCCGGGCCCGGGGGGGCGTCCCGGCAGCCCGGGACGGTCCGACTGATGCCCGCGCCGCGAGGAAGCGGGCCAGCGCCGCGGTCGTCAGGCGCCACTCCCCCCGAACCTTCGTCGCCTCCAGGCGTCCGGTCCGGACGTAGCGGTATGCGGTCATGTAGTGGACCCCGAGGCGCTCCGCCGCGTCAGTGAGGGTCAGGTCCGGTTCCATTTAGCGATAATCATAGGATACCGGCCACACCGATGGAGACATGCAGTGGCGGTCCGTGTCGGCCGATCTTCCGCTAACCTTACGTTGACGAGAACTGCAGGGTCCGGCGCGGGATGGCTCGCGTCGGCACGCGCCGACATGGAGGGACTGACATGGCTCGACCTGACACCGGTGGTGACGACTCGGCGACTCGTGGCGGCGTCCACTACAAGTGGATCGCCCTGTCGAACACCACGCTCGGGATCCTCATGGCGACCATCAACATGTCGATCCTGCTGATCGCCCTCCCCGACATCTTCAAGGGCCTTCGGATCAACCCGTTGGTGCCGTCGAACGTGAGCTACCTGCTCTGGCTCATCCTGGGGTTCATGGTGGTCACCGCCGTCCTAGTGGTGAGCTTCGGCCGGCTGGGCGACATGTTCGGCCGTGTGCGGATGTACAACCTGGGCTTCGTCGTCTTCACGGTGTTCTCGATCCTGCTCTCCGTCGACTGGCTCTACGGGAGCGCGGGAGCGCTCTGGCTCATCGTCATGCGCATCGGCCAGGGGGTCGGCGGCGCGTTCCTGTTCGCGAACTCCTCTGCGATCCTGACCGACGCCTTCCCCGAGAACGAGCGCGGACTCGCCCTTGGCATCAACAACGTGGCAGGCATCGCCGGATCGTTCCTGGGTTTGATCCTCGGCGGCCTGCTCGGTCCGGTGGACTGGCGGCTGGTCTTCGTCGTCTCGGTCCCCTTCGGGCTGTTCGGTACCGTGTGGTCCTACGTGAAGCTGCACGACACAGGCGTCCGGATGCCGTCGCACATCGACTGGTGGGGCAACCTGACCTTCGCCGTCGGCCTCATCGCCGTGCTGGTCGGGATCACCTACGGCATCATCCCCTACGGGGGGAGCACCATGGGATGGACCAACCCCTTCGTGCTGTCGATGCTCATCGGCGGGGTCGTCGTGCTCGTGATCTTCGGTTATGTCGAGACGAAGGTGAGCGAGCCCATGTTCCGGCTCCCGCTCTTCCGGATCCGGGCGTTCGCCGGCGGCAACTTCGCCAGCCTCCTCGCCGGCCTGGGCCGGGGCGGGATGATGTTCATGCTCATCATCTGGCTCCAGGGCATCTGGCTGCCCCGTCACGGCTACGCCTTTGCCAACACCCCCCTGTGGGCCGGGATCTACATGCTCCCGATGACGATCGGGTTCCTGCTGGCCGGGCCGACCTCGGGCTACCTGTCCGACCGCTTCGGAGCCCGGCCCTTTGCCACCGGCGGCATGCTCGTCGCCGCACTCAGCCTCGGCCTACTGACCCTGGTACCCGTCGACTTCTCCTACGTGTGGTTCGCCCTGCTCCTGCTCCTGAACGGCCTTGGCATGGGCTTGTTCGCCTCGCCGAACCGGGCCGGGATCATGAACAGCCTGCCGCCCCACCAGCGTGGTGCAGGTGCCGGCATGGTGGCAACGTTCCAGAACTCTGCCATGGTCCTCTCCATCGGCGTGTTCTTCACCCTCATCATCACCGGGCTCGCCTCCACCCTCCCCCGGGTGATGCTCGCGGGACTCGTCGCCCACGGCGTGCCGCACGCGGCGGCGGTGGCGGCGTCCAAGCTGCCACCGACCAGCACCGTCTTCGCCGCGCTGTTGGGCTACGACCCCATGAAGACCCTCCTGGCGACGACCCTGCCCCACCTGCCCCACGCCACGTCGGCTTACCTCACCGGACGGTCGTTCTTCCCCGCCCTCATCACGAGGCCCTTCGGCAGCGGCCTCCACGAGGCGCTCTTCTTCGGGATGGGCATGCTGATCCTCGCAGCCGGAGCGTCGTGGCTCCGGGGCGGGAAGTACCACTACCGGGAGCCCGGTGACGAGCAACTGCAGGACGCGTCGGCGTCGGAGGTCGACCAGGTCGAATCGGTCACCGACTCGACGGGTGAGGCGGAAGAAGCGTTGACCGGTGCCCGCGTCCACCGCACCGGCATCGATACCGCTTCGGGGCGACCGGGTGTCACACCCCACGTGCCTCCGGTCCCGGGCTGACCGACTCCCCCTGCGCTGACAACGGTCGCCCGGTGCGATCATCGTCGCGTCGGATAGCCTCCCTGCACAGCACGCTCGCTCGGACAAAGCCTGAGATCCCGCCGACCACCGACCGCCGACGCGATCGACCACCGACCGTCGGCGCGATCGACCACCGACGCCATCGACCCACGTAGGTTCCCGATCGAGCAGAGCTGCTACGAGCGACACCCACCCCGGCCGGTTCGAACCGGAAGCACCGTCAATACGGCGATGCTCGCCAACTCCCTAGACGGTTACGTGTACGGACCGGGCCTGTGGGTTACATATGACGGCGGCGCGGCCTGGCAGAGGATCTCCGAGGTCGCGGGGATCTCCGAGGTCGCGGGGATCTCCGAGGTCGCGGGGATCTCCGCGTTCTACGTGGTCTCGATGGTGACCGCCGGCTCTTCGGTGTATGCGCTCGTATCCAACTGGGACACAGGAGCCGCCGGCGTCGGCGGTCGCGGCGGGCACACCAGGCTGGTACGCGCACCGGTGGGAAGCGACGACTTTACAATCCTCGACGATTTCGGTCCCCACTCTTATGCGTCGCAGCCCCTCGTCGCGAGCGGATCGACCGTCTACGCGCTCGCACCGGCCGGGCTTATCCGGGTTCAAGGCACGACGCTCACGACACAGACCCTCCCGCCCGGCTGCCCCGGGCAGTTGGCCGCCTCCAGTCCAACCGACCTCCTGTTCGTCTGCGGCGAAGGTGTCGGCCAAGGGTCTTTCGGGACCCGGGAGGTCTACGGCAGTACCAACTCCGGAAACACCTGGACCCGCCTCAACAACCCGGGGCAGGGGGATGGCTACGACCCTGACGGAGTGGCCGCGGCCAGCGAGGGTCACGCCGTGATCGGCATGCTCAGCGGTGGCGGCAGCGGACTGCTCGTCACCACCGACTACGCCCGGAGCTGGGCCGTACGGCTTGGTTTCAACGACTCAGCAGCGGGATTCACCGACCTGGCCTTCCAAAGCGCGTCTCAGGCAGTGGTAGTCCATGATCCGCAGTACGCCCTCGAGGCGCAGTACGCCACGCCACCAGGCCCATCTCCGGTTCCCTCTCCCGCAACGCCGTGGATGAGCTCGGACGGAGCCGTGAGCTGGCATCAGGTCACGTTCGGATAAGAGGCGCAACGGATCGGTCGTGACCCTGGTGACCAGCACTGACACTGCTCCGGGACGACCGGGTGTCACGCCCCACGCGTCTCCAGCTCCGGCGCGGTTTCGAGCTGGTCGAGGTGCGGACGCTCGTGCCGCAGATCGTCGCACGTGTGATGCGATCCTTGAAGTCCAGTCCAGTCCAGTCCAGTCCAGTCCAGTCCAGTCCAGTCCAGTCCAGTCCAGTCCAGTCCAGTCCAGTCCAGTCCAGTCCAGTCCAGTCCAGTCCAGTCCAGTCCAGTCCAGTCCAGTCCGGCGACGGGCAGGACCGGGCGGGCGGGACCGAGATGGCCAGGGCTGACCGGGAGGATGGGCTGCACGTGCTTCTGGGTCGACGGTCGGGCCGGTAACCCAGGTCGGCAGCCTCGTCCCGATATGGGTACCGGGTCAGTACCCGTCGTCTCCCGACCATGGCTGCGTCCAACGCGGGTCAGCCCGGCACCCGTCGACGAGGAACCGCAGATCAACAGAGAGGCGCATGGCATCGGTGGTGTTGTCGAGCGACGCATGCACCAACCAGGGCGAGTGGACCGTGACGTCTCCCGCCCGGTAGTCGGTCCACAGCCACCGCCGGCCGAGCTGCTCGGACACCCAACGGAGGTCATGGCTGAGGGGGCGGGCGTCGCCGGGCCGGTCGGTCACCTCCCGGAGCGCATCCAACGCGCCGGCGCCGAGGTCGGCCGACCGCTCGAGGTAGACCAGACCTCCCGTCGCCAGCGGCACATCGGTGAGCGGGATCCACATGGTGAGGAGACGGTCGGATCCCCGATCCAGGTAGGCCGCGTCCCGGTGGGCGCGGGACGCCCGGCCTGAAGCCCGGTCGAAGTGGCGCACGATCTGGCGCGGTAGCACGGTGCTCGGACCGCCGAGGATCGTCGAGGCGAGGGTGGCAAGTGCCGGATCGGTCGCCAGGGCGGCGAAGGACCTGCTCCGGACGAAGGTATGGGCCGGATGCCCCTGCGTCCCGTGTGCCGGCAGGGCGTCTGGCCGGGTGCCGGAGAAGATGCCTGCCTCCACAGGCGCTCCGCCGTGGAAGTAGGCCGCGTCGAACGCGCCGAAGTACGCCACCCGTAGGTCGCGGATGCGTTCGGGGTCGAGGAGGCCCCGGATGAAGAGGTACCCGTCGGCCTGGTAGCGCGAGCGCAGCGCGTCTCCGTCGTCGAGGAGGTCGGTGCTGTCGACCATCGGCACGAAATGCGCGCCGTCGAAGGGGATCTCGACGTTGTTCGAGGTGAAGGTCGGCATCGCCCTGAGCTCATCCTACGCTGCAGGAGGGCGCCGGCACTCGCCCGGAGCCACGGGGGCACGGCGGCGGGACCGCCCCGGGCCGGGCCGGGCCGGGGCGGGGCGGGCCGGGAGGACGCTCACCCGACCGTAAGGCCGACGCGACCCAGCGCCGCCAGGAACCGTGTCCCCGCACCGCCGGGATCGGCGAGCGGTGCCGGTCGGGACCGGCGAGGGTCGGCGAGGAACGCTCGGACGGCTCGCACGATCGAACCGGCGTCGGTCTGGCATACGGTCGCAGCTCCCAGCTCGAGCTCGTGCATCAGATTCTCACGACCGTGCCCTGGCACCACGTCGAGCAGCACGATCCCCCGGCCGACCACCCGTGCCTCCCGACAGGTATCCCCCGAGCTGGTCACGACGACGTCGCTCGCCGTCATCAGCTCCGGCACCCGATCGGTGTAACCGAAGGGCAGGAGGCGATGACGCGACGCTGCCGCTCGGGTCAGCGCGTCGACCAGCCGGGTGTTCGTACCGGCCACCGCCACCACCCACATGCCGGCGTCGGCCAGAGCCGACGCGGCCGCATCGAGGGGGCCCAGCCCCCACGCTCCGGACATGAGCAGGACGCAGGTGGCATCGGAGGGGATCCCGAGCCGGCTCCTGGCCTCCTCCCGGGTCGGCAGGTCGAGGAACTGGGGCCGCACCGGGGCACCGACCACCTCGACCGGGGCTTCCGGCCGGTACCGGCGGACGGACTCCGCTGCCGTGGCGGACGTGACGAGGAACAGATCCGTCTCCTCGTGCACCCACATCCGGTGGGCAAACGAATCGGTGATGGCGACCACCGACGGGACCGGCAGCCCTTCCGCCTTCAGGCGCGCGGTGGCGCCGGCGCCGGTGGCGAACACGGGCACGATCAGCTCCGGCCCGAAGGCCGCCACCGCCTCGGCAAACGCCCCGTGCATGGCCTCGATGGCGGCACGGTCAGCAGCACGACCGAGCGGGCCGCCGTCGCGCAGCTGGGAGAAGTGGAACGCGTCGTAGGCGGCGGTCAGCGACAGGAGGTGCCGGAACACCCAGTGCCCGGCACCGGCCCGGCCCCGACCGAGCAGGGCCATGGCGTCCAGGACCTCCCAGACCACCCCGTGCGCCTCCAACGCCGCGCCATAGGCCTCGGCCACGACGTCGTGCCCCTTGCCGAGCGAGCCCGACACGAAGAGCGCCCGTCGCAGCCTCACGAGCGAGCCCTGGGATCCGTCGCCGGGCGCTTCCCCGGCCGATCCCCGGCCGGGACGAGGGCGTCGAGGGTGACGGCGACAAGGGAGCGTCGCTCCAACTCGTCGGCGAGGGGACCGAGCACGTCGAGCACCTTCGCGACCGAGCCAGGAGGCGAGAGGCGGTCGCTCTCGTGGAGCAGGACGATGGCCCCTGGCCCGACTCCGGCGAGGACGCGCCGGACCACCGCGCCGGCATCGGGCGCGACCCACTCCCTCCCCCACGCCGACCACAGGACGAGCTCGAGCCGGCGGGATCGGGCCGCGATCAGGGTCGGGCCGCTCACCTGACCGAAGGGTGGCCGGAACCACCGGGGTTCCACGCCGACCCGGCGGAGAGCAGCCAGTGACGCGTCCAGGTCGCGCCCCACCCACCACGGCGGGCGACCGAGGTGGTGGCGGTGGTGGTAGCCGTGGGTGCCGACGACGTGCCCGGCGCCGACCACGGCACCCACCAGGTCCGGCCACGCGTCGACGTGGGACCCGAGGCAGAAGAACGTCGCCGGCAGGCCGAGCCGGGCCAGCGCATCGACCACTGCCGGCGTCCACTCCGGGTCCGGCCCGTCGTCGAAGGTGAGCGCCACACCAGGTCCGCGGCCCCGCCACCGGCACCACCCCCCGGGCACCTCCCGCCATGTCGTCCACTGGCCCAGGCTCACCACGCTCGGCGCCCACTGCCCCACCGTGGCCGCACCGGCCACCGCCCCGGCCGCCACGGCCAACCCCGTCGCCACCTTCACGGCAACGCGGGCTTCCCGGCTCCGTTCCGTGTCACCGGCGTCCGGGCGGCGTGGAGGCGAGCGCCGCCGAGAGCGCGTCGACGACCCGGTCGACCTCGGCCACCGTCATGTCGGAGTGGACCGGTAGGCACACGTGACGGGCACAGACCTCCTCGGCCACCGCCAGCCCGTCCGGAGGGATGGCTCCGTCCATGCCGGCGAAGACCGGCTCCCGATGGAGCGGCGTGGCGTACACCTTCCCGCTGAGTGCGATCCCCCGCGTGGCGAGCGCCTCACCGAGCGCCGCCTGGTCGATCCAGGGATCGAGGAGCACGGGATACTTGTAGACGTTGCGCCACGACCCAGGTGGCTCCTCCAGCACGGTCACCCCGGGCAGCGACCGCAGTGCCCCGTCGTACCGGGTCGCCACCGCACGACGGACCCCGATCGACTCATCGACGTGATCGAGGTGCACCAGCCCGATGGCCGCATGGACCTCGCTCATGCGCCACGCCGCGCCCAGACGGACATGGCCACCCCCGAGGAAGCTGGCCTTTCCCTGGTCGCGGTAGACCCGAGCCTCGTCAGCCAGGGTGACGTCGTCGGTCACGATCATCCCGCCCTCCGCAGAGGTGAGGATCTTCGTCGGGTAGAAGGAGAAGGTGGCAGCGCGGGAGAAGGTGCCTGCCGGATACCCATCGCCGAGCGAGCCGGCGGCATGGGCGGCGTCCTCGATCACCACCACCCCCCGACGCTCGCACAGGTCGGCGATGGCCTCCATGTCGGGGCAGATGGTGCCGCCCACGTGGACGACGATCACTGCAGCGGTGGCCGGGGTCATCGCCGCTGCCACCGACGAGACCGACACGCTCAGCGTCCCCGGATCGGCGTCGGCGAACCTGACGCGCCCGCCGGCATGGACCACCGCCGCCGCGGTGGCGAAGAACGTGTTGGCGGGGACGACGACCTCGGCGCCGGAGAGACCCGAGGCCCGGAGCACGATCTCGAGCGCCGCCGTGCCCGACGACGTCGCCACAGCGTGCGCCCGCTGATGGCGCTTGGCGAACGCCGTCTCGAACTCGTCACCGAGGGGACCCAACGTCAACGATCCGCTGCTGAGCGACCGATCCACCAGCTCGAGGATCCGGGCGCGCTCCTCGGGGGTGAACACCACCCGGGCCGCCGGGATCCTCACCGCCGGGATCGTCACCGCCTGGTCCGGGCCGCCGGCACGGGACGGGGACGCCGACACCCTACGCACCGGTTGTTCAGCGACCCCACAACCGCCAATCTAGGGGCGTGGCGGGGGCCCGACAACTCCTCGGCCGGGGCCCATGGGCGCGTCGCGTCCGCACCGCCGCGTGGCGGCGCGCTCACGCTGGACCGTTCAGGAGGGAGGGGTGATCGCCACGCCGTGCTCGGCCAGGCGGTTGGCCACCCACACGATGCCGTCGGGCTTGCCCATCTCCTCTTCCCAGCCGGCGAGCACCGTCTCGACCTCATCGCGGGTCGTGACCCGGCCCACCACGGACACGGTCAGCGACTTCGCCGACGAATGGCCGACCTCGATGTCCCCGAAGGGCGTCCACGACCCTGTCCCCGGGAGCCGCTCGAGCATGACGTAGAGCTCCCCCGTGTCCTCCACCCAGCTCAGCTCGTACCGGTTCCCGTTGCCGTCGAACCAGTTGGTCCCGAGCTCGACCTCGGCGGACCGGCGCCGGCGTTCGTCTTCGCTGTAGAACTGCTCGATGTCCATCGTGCTCCTGTCCGAGGCGGCTCGTGGCATGGTAACCCGGCTACCCGCGCCGGCCCCGCCGGGACGCGCGCGCCGCCCGCGCCAGCGACAGAGCGAGCACGACGAGCACGACGAGCGGGACCACGACCATTCCGGCCATCCGGTGCCGGGAGCCGAGGACGAGAGCGAGCCCCAGCACGACCAGCCCGCCTACGGTCAGCTCCGGCGTGTCGGCCACCAGGAAGTCCCACCAGAACATCCCGAAGCGGACGATGCCACGCCCGCCACCCGCCACCACCCGGCGAACGGCCCCGATCGGGGCCGGGTTACCCGCCGAGGACGCGGGGCCGGCGGAGTCGCTGCTCACGATGTGGCCTCCGCCGACTGGACCGCCCGCCCGGACCCCGCCGGATCGCCGCCCGTCGAACCGGCCACCCGGCGGAGCGTGGCCGTGGCCACCACCACCACCACCACGTAGAACGCCACCAGGACCACGACGGCCCCGTCGGAGCCTGGCCACCGGAACGACGCGCCCTCGCCGATCCAGAACGTGCCGAAGCTGGTGATCAGCACGCCGACCGTCGTCTTCAACGCGTTCTCCGGCACCCGGGCCAGCTGCTTGCGCACGGCGATCCCGACCGCGGTGACGAGCACGATCCCGCACAGGGCGCCCAACGCCACGAGGTCGAGCCGGTGCGACGACGCTCCGAGGGCGACCACGATCACGATCACCTCGAACCCCTCCAGGAACACGGCCTTGAAGGCGGTCACGAAACCGACGGGGTCCCGGCCCGGGACCGCCTCGGCTCCCCCCAGCCGATCGACCTCCCGGGCGAAGATGGCGTCCTCGTCGTGCTTCGCCTTCAGGCCGGCCGCCCGGAGCACGGCTTTGCGAAGCCACTGGAGTCCGAAGACGACGAGGAACGTCCCGACCACGAGCCGCAACACGTCGAGGGGAACGAGCCGGATCAGCCCCGGTCCGAAGATGGCCACGAGCACGGCCAGGGTCCCGAGCGCAGCGAGCGAGCCTTCGACCGCGGATCGCCAACCCCGGGTGAGCCCGGTGGCAAGCACGATCGTGAAGGCCTCCACCGCCTCCACCGAAGCGGCGACGAGCGCCGTGAGCACCAGGACGAGGTCGCTCACCGGATCATCCCGGCACCCGCGTACCAGCGGCTCGGGCCGGTGGGGACGACCCTGGGGACGGCCACCCTCCCCCCGGGCCGCCACCCACCCCGTGGCGGCCGGTCGGGACCGACGGAATCGGGTGCCCCGGCTGCTCGGTCGTCACCTGGGAGTTCGATGGCCTCATCGTAGCGACCGCCCGCGACGCCATCCCCACGGCGAACTCCCCACGGCGCCACAGGGGGCGAGACATGCACGTGACGACACCCAGCGCGAGACATGCACGTGACGACACCGGGTCAGGAGGCAATCGGCGCCGGTGTGCCGGCCCGAACCTCGTCGTGGTGGTCGGCACCTGGCAGCGCCGACGCATCGTCGGACCGGTCGAGGTCGTCGGGCGACCCCGCACTCGCGGGCGCCACCAGGCAGCCCGCCTCCACCAGCTCCAGTTCGACCCGCTGGGCAACCCGCAGGCGACCGGGTGCCGCGACACCGGTCAGCTGCTGGCCGCCGGCGACCTCCACGGCGTGCTCATAGCCCCACCCTCTGAACGCGGCGTCGCGGACGACACCGGCCATGGCCGACACGGCGCCCTTGCGGGCGCCGTGTCCGGCGATCCGGACACCCGAGGGTCGCACGAGCAGCCGCACCCGCTGCCCCCGGGCCACCCGCCGGCCGGTGAGCAGCCGGCCCTGCACCCGGCCCTGACCGACCTCCACGACGACGTTCGGTCCGTCGAAGCCGACGACGGTACCCTCCAGCTCACCGGCCAAACCGGTGAACCGGGCCACGAACTCTGTCGCCGGGCGCTCGTAGACGGCTTCAGGGGCGTCGAACTGGACCAGGCGGCCCTGGTCGAGCACACCGACCCGGTCCGCCAGGGCGAACGCTTCGGCCTGGTCGTGGGTGATGTAGACGGCGGTGGCTCCGTGATGACGCACCATCGCTCCGATGTCGATCCGCAACCGCTCCCGGCGATCTGCGTCGAGGTTCGACAGCGGCTCGTCGAAGAGCAGGAGACCCGGCTCGGCCACGAGTGCACGCGCCAGCGCCACCCGTTGCTGCTCACCGCCGGAGAGCTGACCGGGATAGCGCCCGGCCAGCCCGGCCAAGCCGACCTGATCGATCATCGAACGAGCCCGCTTCCGCCGCTCGTCGGCGTCCAGCCTCAGGCGGCGGAGGGCAAAGGCGACATTCTGCTCGGCGGTGAGGTGGGGCCAGAGCGCATAGTCCTGGAAGACCATGGCCAGGTTCCGCCGCTCGGGCGGGTGGTGGACCCCCGGACCGTCCACGACAGTCGAGCCCAGGGCGATCGTTCCCGACGTCGGCGTCTCGATCCCGGCGAGGCACCGAAGCAGGGTGGACTTCCCACTGCCCGACGGCCCCAGGAGCACGACGAACGTGCCCGGCTCGACGTCGAGGCTGACCCCGTCGACGGCGCGCTTGGCGCCGAAGCACTTCGTGACGCCATCCATCGTCAGGCCGGGCACCGCTCCATGGCTGGGTACCGACCCGGCACGTCCTGTTCGACGCAGCATCTCACGCAGCTCCTCGTTCGGCAGGCTGATTCGTGGTCCCGGCCCCTGCCAGCACCTCGGTCCCTGGGCGCACACCCCTCCCCGACGCGACCGCAGCCCCCGTCGCTACCGCAGCGGTCGCCGCCACGGGCGCACCGCCGCCGCCCGGACGCTCCGCCGCCTGGTGCCAGGTACGCCATCCCGCTGGGGCAAGAAGCCGGAAGAGACCGAGTGCTGCGCCCACGACGCCCAGGGTGAAGGCCACGGCCACCACCGCCAGTGCCGTTCCCTCGCCGATGTTCGCCTTCCCGAGGACCCGGAGGATGGCCACCGACATCGGCGTGGTGTCGGGGGGGTAGAGCATCTGGGATACGGGCAGCTCCAGGAAGATGCCGGAGAAGGCGAGGAGCGTGCACCACACCAGCGGCCGGGCCAGGAGGGGGATCACGCCGTGGCGCCAGGAGCGCAGGAGGCCGGCGCCGTGCACGCGAGCCGCGCTGAGCAGGGATCCCTGGATCTGGGCGAGCGGCCCGAGGAGGATACGCGAGCTCCCCGGCACCGACGTGGCGATGTAGGCCATACCGAGGAGTGGCACGGTGCCATACAGCGAGATGCCGACGTCAGACAGTAAGGGCAGGTTGAAGGCGAAGATGTAGCCGGCGGCGAAGACGATGCCTGGGAGCGCCACCGCGGCCAGCAGGGTCGTGTTGAGGGCGCCCCGTGCCCAGCCGGAGCGCTCCGAGGACAGCGTGCGGGCCAGGACGGCGGCGAGCACCACAGTGGCCAGGCTGCAGACGAGCGCCATCTCACCGGAGAACCGGACCGGGCCGCCCAGACCGCCCACCCCCAGCAGCGGCCGGTAGTAGGCCAGGGTGAAGGACGACCAGTGCAGTCCCCGGAACGGGATCAACAGCGACGAGGACACGAGGCCCAGGACCGGCACGAGCAGGGCACCGGTGAAGATGGTGGCGACGAACGCCGAGGCGACCACCTGGCCACGCCAGGTCAACCGCCGCCGGGCCACCGGTCGGGCCCGGCCCGAGATGACGGCGTAGCTCCGGCCCCGTTGGACCATCGCCAGCAGCCCGAGCGCGACGGCCACCGACCCGACAAGGGCCAGGCCCACCACCGCTCCGACGCCGTAGTTGGTGGGGAAGCTGGAGATGGCCTCGTAGAGCACGTAGGTCGCTACCGGGAAGTGGGCGGTCGCCGCGATCGTGTCCGCCACGCCGAAGTCACCCATCGACTCGGCGAAGACGATGATGAACCCGGCGGCCAGCGCCGGGAGCAGCACCGGGCCCACGGTCCGGACCACCGACCTGGTCCCACCGCCGTGGGTGCGCACCGCGTGCTCCAGGTCGCCGCTCACGGCGGCGAGCGCGGGAGCGACCGCGAAGTAGGCGAAGGGGACGTGCTTGAACGCGAGCACGACCACCACGCCGACCGGTCCCATGACGAGGTGCTGGACGTGCGCGCTCCACAGGCCGGCGTCACTGAGCAGCCCGCCCTGATCGACGATCTCCTCCCATCCCACGGCGACCAGGTAGGTCGGGGCCAGGAGGACCGCCCACAGCCCGAGCAGGAAGAACCGCCGGCCAACGGCCGTCGTGCGCTCGGCCAGCCAGGCCAGGACGACGGCCACCGCCACCGCTCCGAGGGCCGACACGGCAGAGACGACGAGCGAGTCGCCCATGGCGCGCCCGAGCCCGTCACTGAACGCCTGGCCGAAGCTGGACAGGGTGAACCACGACGATCCCTGGTCGAAGAGTCGGGGGCTCACCGCCTGGACGAGGAAGCACAGGGAGGGGACCACCAGGAACACCGCCACCACTGCGAAGATGGTGCCGTTCCAGGCGCTGCTCCTTAGCTGGCCCAGGCCGACCGGCCCCCGCTGTCGGGTGCCGGTCGGCCGTGTGTGACGGGGAGCCCGGCTCACCCGTTCACGACATGGGCCGTGAACCACTGGTTGATCGTGGCCTCACGATCGCCCCAGGTCCGGGTCCCGATGAACTGCAGCGGCAGCGTGGACAGTGGCGGGAGGAGCGGTGCGGCGTGGACACCCGTCATGATCGGCCAGCCGCCATAGGGGTTGACCTGCTGCATGACCTTCTGCCCGGCGCTGGAGTAGACGAAGTCGGCGAACCGCTCCGCTTCGGCGATCTCGGTCTTGGAGACCTTGGCGTCGATCCCGATGACGCTCGGGAGCACGGTGGCATCCTTCGGGTAGTCCACCTTCAGCTGGGCGTACTTCTCCGCCAGCTCGATCCCGGCGGTGTTCTGCACGATCGCCAGCTTCACCTGGCCGTGGAGGAGGGCGTTCAGGGTGACCTTGTTGGTGGTGAAGACCTGCACACCGTTCGCCGCCAGCTTCGTGAAGAAGCTCTCCCCCTTCGCCACACCGCCGACCTGGTTCATGATGCCGGCCACCGCGGTATAGGTGGGTCCGGAGATCGCCGGGTTGTTCATCCCGACGGCGCCCTTCCACTGCGGCTGGATGAGCTGGGTGAAGCTGGTGGGCGGGTGGGGAACCACCGACGGGTTGTAGACGATCGCCCCGGCCACGGTGATGGCGGTCGGGACGTAGCTCTTGTCGGCGGGCACAAGCCTGCGGCCGACGGACGTGAGGGTGCCGGTATCGGGCTCGAAGCCACGTACCAACAGGTGCTGGGCATCGAGGGAGGCGTAGGCCGCGGCGCCGTCGGACCAGAACACGCCCCACTGGGGATGGTTCTTCTCGGCCTCGATCTTGGCCAGGAGCACGCCGGTGGAGCCGCTGATCTCCTCGGTGGGGATGCCGGTCTTCTTCGAGAACGCCTCTGCCGTGCCCGGCAGGTAGTTCTTCCCGTTGTAGATGACCAAGGGGACTACCTTCGACGTGGCAGCCGCCGGGGTGGCGTGCCCGGAGCCCGACGCTGCCGGGCTCCCCCCTCCACACGCGGAGAGGAGGAGCCCGGCCAGCGCCATGCCAGAGGCGGCGATCACGGGGAGTCGGCGGGACGCTCGCCGGCTCGCACGATCGGAAGGGGCAGCGGGGTCTCTGTGCATGCGACGTACGGTACGGAAGCGAGGTGAACGGAACGTCACAGCTTCCACACAGCGGGACGAACCTTTGGTGAACGTCGCCGAACCGTCCTGCGACGCCCGGCGGAGCGGCAGGGCAGCCACAGTTCTCAACCCGTCGTGCCGTCCGGTTCGAGAACCCGGACGTGGTAGGAAGACCTCGTGCCCGCGCCCTCCCACCCGTCATCGGCCCGCTCGGAGACGGGACGGATCGCCGCCGTGCGGGCATGGGTCGCTGCCCGGGAGCCGGGCGAACCGGTCGAGGCCCGGGACCGGGTCGCGATGCTCGACGCCCTCGCCACGATCGATTCGATCACCGGGCCCGGTACCCATGTGACGGCGTCGGGCATCACCGCCGGCGAGCGGGGGGTTGTCCTCCACCGACACCGGAACCTCGACCGGTGGATGCCCCCCGGTGGCCACGTCGATCCCGGGGAGCTTCCCCCGCAGAGTGCGGTACGCGAGACCCTGGAGGAGACCGGCATCGCTGCCGCCCACCCCGGCGGCCGACCGGTGCTCGTGCACCTGGCCGTGTTCGCGTCGGCGGCGGGCCACACCCACCTCGACCTCCGCTACCTCCTCACCGCCGGTCCAGACGACCCCACGCCACCTCCGGAGGAGAGCCCGGACGTCGGCTGGTACCCGTGGGACGCCGCCCTGGCCATGGTCGACGACCGGGTAGGGAACGCCCTGCGCTCCGCCCTGGTCCACCTGGGATCGGCCGACAACGCCTAACGTTCAGCGATCGTCCCGGGGGACCACGGCCACCACCACGGCGGCATCGGTCTGGTCGAGCACCTGCTCGACGGTGTGGCCGAGAAACGGGTGGCCGGCCACCACCTGGACGGAGGCGCCGAGCACGATGACCCCGGCACGGGTGGACCGCGCCGCCGCGACGATCTCGGCGCCGGCGTCGGTCCCGTGACGGATCATCCGGCGGGTGCGCACGCCGAGCGGCGCCATGGATCCGGCTGCCTCGGTGAGGATCTGCCGCCCTGTATCCAGCGGCAGAGATCGGCGACCGACCATGGACCTCCCCCCGTCCCGCACCGCCGACGTGTCGGACCGCCTGGTTCGCCCCGATACCGGCACGTCCCTGGTGAGGACGTGCGTGAGCACGGTCGGGAGGCGGCACGCGGCCGCCAGCCCACCGGCCAACTCCTCACCGGCGCGGGACGCGGGCGTGCCGTTCACAGGGACGAGGACCCGACCGAAAGAGCGGAGCAGGCCGTGCAGGGGGTCCTCGGCGTGCCCGTCGGCGTGCCACCCCCACGCCGGACCCCGGACCGCCGGTGGGCGGTTGGTCGTCGTCGCCGTCCGGGCGATCACCATCGGGATGGGGCTGCGCACCAGCACCTCGTCGACCACGGCGGAGAGGAGGCGTCCGGGTTGGGGGCGGGTGGCGGCGCCGAGCACGAGCACGCCGTACCCGAGATTCGCCTCGGCCACGATCGCCTCGAGGACGTCCTCGGCGCCGAGCTCCTTCGCCTCGATCGACCGCCCGGTGAGCACGCCGGTGACGTCGGCGATCGCCTCGGCGCCCCGAGACCCGGGCTCCCCGGCGGCCGCAGTCGCGTCCACCTCGGAGTGCGGGCCGCCCCCGGTGCGGAGGGAGATGGATACCACGGTGGCCTCGGCGGCACTCGGCCACGCGGCGTGCACGACCCCCGCGGCCAGCAGCGAGCTCGGGCTCCCGGCCGTCGCGCAGAAGATCCGGTCGCCCCTGACCACCACGTTTCGCGCCATCCGCGCCTCGTGCTCCAGGCGGGAGCGCTCGTCTGGCGATCCCTCCCAGCCGGAGATCACCAGCCGGAGGAGCGGCGGGACGGCGAGCGAGCTCGCGATGGCGAGGACGATGACGACGGTATAGGTCGCCGTGGAGAACACGCCGATGGCCAAGCCCCCGGCGGCGATGACGACCTGAAGGGTGCCCCGACCGTTCAGGGTGACACCGAGGGCGACCGCCTCCCGCCACGAGCGGTGGGCGAGCTTCGCCGCCACTGCGACGCCGCCGAACTTGAGGACCATGGCCCCGGCGGTCAACCACACCAGGGCCGGCAGCACCCCGGGACGCCCGAGCGTCGAGAGGTCGACGCGGAGTCCCGCGGTGGCGAAGAACAAGGGGGCGAGGAACGCCGTGGTGGCGTGGTCCAGATGCGCGAGCGCTTGGCGCGGCTCGAACCGGGACCGACCGAGCACCACGCCGGCGAGGAAGCCACCGAGCGCGCCCTCGATGCCGAACGCCTGCATCCCCACCGCCGCCGCCAACGCGGCCAGGAGGACGACCGTCAACGAGGCAGTCACGCTCGGACCGTCGCGGCGTGCCCGGCGGAGCAGCCGATCGACCATGCCCTGACCGACGGTGAAGATCCCGACGGTGACGACGACCAGGCCCAGGCCGGTCCGGGCCAGACCGCCGACCGAACCCGCGCTGACGACGAGGCCGGTGGCCAGCACGAGGAGGAGGAACCCGAACGTGTCGTTCACCGTCCCGGCGGCGAGTGCGAGCTGAGCGAAGCTCCGGCGCACCAGGCCGAGCTCGTCGATGATCCGGGCCACGATCGGGAGCGATGACACGCACACCGCTCCGGCAACCAGGAGGTCGAACGCCACCGGATGATGCCCGGACCCAGCGAGGTCGGCAGGGAGCCACCCGGCGAGAACCATGCCGCCTGCGAACGGCACTGCCAGGCCGGCCACGGTGACGGCCACCGAGGCAGAGCCCAGACTCCGGATCAGTGGGATGTCGGCCTCAGCGCCGACCACCACCAGCAGGACGATGAGGGCGATCCCGCTGACGGCGGACAGCAGGTCACCCTGGGCATGGCCGGCCGGGAGGAACCAGCGGAACCACGCGGGTGCGACCACCCCGAGCACCGACGGCCCGGCCACCAGGCCCGCCACCAGTTCACCGATCACCGCCGGCTGGCCGAGCCGGCGGGCGAGCAGGCCGAAGGCGACGTT
>DAHXOA010000025.1 GCA_027365145.1 Acidimicrobiaceae bacterium
ACCCAGAACGACATCGTGAAGGAGTACCTCAGCCGGGGCACGTTCATCTTCCCGCCACGACCGAGCCTCCGGCTCACCGTCGACACCATTGCCTACACGGTGAGATCGGTCCCCAAGTGGAACCCGGTGAACGTCTGCAGCTACCACCTCCAGGAGGCCGGCGCGACCCCGGTGCAGGAGATCGCCTACGCGCTCGCCACCGCCATCGACATCCTCGACGCGGTGCGCGACTCGAAGAAGGTGGACCCCGCGGCGCTCGCCGACGTGGTGGGCCGCATCAGCTTCTTCGTGAACGCCGGCGTCCGCTTCGTCGAAGAGACGTGCAAGATGCGGGCGTTCACCCAGCTCTGGGACCGGATCTGCGCCGAGCGCTACGGGGTGGCCGACGAGCGCCTCCGCCGGTTCCGCTACGGCGTCCAGGTGAACTCGCTCGGCCTCACCGAGGCCCAGCCCGAGAACAACGTGCCCCGCATCGTGCTCGAGGCGCTCGGGGTCACCCTGTCGAAACGGGCCCGTGCCCGGGCACTCCAGCTCCCGGCCTGGAACGAGGCGCTCGGGCTCCCGCGACCCTGGGACCAGCAGTGGTCGCTGCGCATCCAACAGATCCTGGCCTTCGAGTCCGACCTGCTCGAGTACGACGACATCTTCGACGGGTCCCACGTGATCGAGGCGAAGACCGCCGAGCTGGTCGAGTCTGCGTGGCGCGAGCTCGACGACGTGCTCGACCTGGGCGGCGCCTTCGAGGCGATCGACGAGCTGAAGGCGCGGCTGGTCCGCAGCCAGGCCGAACGGGTGCGCCGGATCGAGACCGGCGACCTCCAGGTGGTAGGCGTGAACTGCTTCACCGAGACGGCGGAGTCCCCCCTCACACCCGCGACCCGCACCGGGATCGACGGCAGCAGCAGCGGCGCTTCGATCCTGAAGGTCGACCCGGCCGTCGAGGCCGAGCTGCGGGCGGACGTCGCCGCCTGGCGCCGGGAACGCGACGCCGGCGCGGTGCGCCGTGCGCTCGACGACCTCCGGCGAGCCGCAGAGGGGACCGCCAACCTCATGCCCGCCACTATCGCGCTCGCCCATGCCGGGGGAACCACTGGCGAGTGGGCCGGTACTCTCCGGGAGGTCTTCGGAGAGTACCGGGCGCCGACCGGCGTGGCGGGCGGCGTCGGGCACCGCGGCGGAGAGCTGGCGTCGGTCGTGGTACGGACCCGGGAGCTGGCGGCCGGGCCCGGTGGGCCGCCACGCCTCCTCGTGGCCAAGCCCGGGCTCGACGGTCATTCAAACGGCGCCGAGCAGATCGCCGTGGCCGCCAGGGATGCCGGTTTCGAAGTCATCTACCAGGGCATCCGCCTGTCGCCCCAGGAGATCGCCGCCGCCGCCCGCGACGAGGACGTCGACGTCGTCGGGTTGTCGATCCTCTCGGGTAGCCACCTCGAACTGGTCCCCGAGGTGCTCGACCGGCTCCGCGACGCCGGCGTCGACGTGCCAGTCGTCGCCGGCGGGATCATCCCACCCGGGGACGCCGATGTCCTCCTCGGCAAAGGATTGGCTCGCGTCTACACGCCGAAGGACTTCGAGCTCGGCCGTATCATGGACGAGCTGGTCGACCTGGTGATCTCCCACCGCTCCGTACTCGCCTGACCAGCCTCCCGGATCTGGCGAAAGGAACCGTCTCCGTGCCCTCCCGTACCCAGCTGCTCCGCATCACCGCTGCGGCGTGCGTCGTCGCGCTCGCCGCGGTCCTGGCCGCGTGCGGGAGCTCCACCACGAGCGCGACGAAGGCGACAAGCGGGTCCCACCCCACCGCCACATCGAGCGCGCCGGCGCACGGGACCACGCCGACAACGGCGCCGGCCGGTAGCTCGGGCGGGACCGCCGGCGCCATCGCCGGCATCCCCGCCGCCGAGGCCTCCCCCGCCGGGGTGTTCGACACCGAGCCCACAGTGACCGTGCCGTCCGGTCCACCACCGACCCGGCTGGAAAGTGCCAACCTGATCGTCGGCACCGGAACCACCGCCGAGGTCGGGGACACCCTCACCGTCCAGTACATCGGCGTCGACTACGCCACCGGGAAGCCGTTCGGCGCGTCGTGGGGGAGCGGGGGCGGCCCGTTCAGCTTCACGCTCTCTGCAAATAGCGTCATACCGGGGTGGGTGGAAGGCGTGGCGGGCATGAAGGTGGGTGGGCGTCGGGAGCTCATCATCCCCCCCAGACTGGGCTACGGCGCCTCGCCCCCGGCCGGCTCCCCGATCACCACCAACGAGACCCTGGTGTTCGTCATAGACCTCTTGAAGGTCGGCTCCTGAGGGACCTCCGTGCGGCCCGGCCTGCATGCGCCCTAAGGGCCTGCATGGGCCGCAGGGCCCGACCGCGGGGTCGCTAAGGCCCGTTCAGCGGCTCGCCCACGGCCGGTCACGGCGGGCCACCGTCGGACGGGACCACCACCTGCCGCTGAAGCGCCACGCCGGCCCCGGATCGGGTACGGCGGGGGGCGGTGAGGGGCGGCGGGACGCGAGCTGATCGAAGGTGGCGGCCACCACGGCCACCACGGCCACCACGGCCGGATCGGGCGCTGGCCGGGGGCGCAGGCCCAGTTCTCCGACGGGGGGGCGCCCAAGGGCGAGCGGCGCTCCGGTCGTTGCCGGAGCGAGCCCGGATGTGCCGGTCACAGGGGCATGTTCCCGTGCTTGCGCTTGGGCAGCTCCTCGCGCTTGGACAGGAGGAGCGCCAGGCTCCGCACCAGCACCCGGCGGGTGTCGGCCGGGTCGATCACGTCGTCGACGTACCCCCGCTCGGCCGCCGCGTACGGATTGGCGTAGCGCTCGGTGTACTCGTCGACGAGCTCCCGCCGCCGGGCCACCGGATCGGCGGCCTCCGCCAGCTCGCGCCGGTAGACGATCTCGACGGCACCCTCCGGCCCCATCACCGCCAGTTCGGCGGACGGCCAGGCGTAGGCCAGGTCCGCCCCGATCGACTTGGAGTTCATCACCACGTAGGCGCCGCCGTAGGCCTTCCGGGTGATCACCTGGATCCGGGGGACGGTCGACTCGCAGTAGGCGTAGAGGAGCTTGGCGCCGTGGCGGATGATCCCCCCATACTCCTGGTCGGTGCCGGGCATGAACCCCGGGACGTCGACGAAGGTCACGAGCGGGACGTTGAAGGCGTCGCACGTCCGCACGAAGCGGGCGCCCTTCTCCGAGGCGTCGATGTCGAGGACGCCGGCCAGCATCTGGGGCTGGTTCCCGACGATCCCGACGGACCGGCCGGCGATGCGGGCGAAGCCGCACACGAGGTTCATGGCCCAGTGGTGGTTCACCTCGAAGAACTCACCGTCGTCCACCACCGCCTCGATGACCTTCTTCATGTCGTAGGGCTGGTTGGGGGAGTCGGGCATCAGCGCCACCAGCTCGGGCGTCGCCCGGTCCGGGTCGTCCCCGGTGTCGAGGACTGGCGCCTCTTCCAGGTTGTTGGACGGCAGGAACGAGAGAAGGTAGCGCACGTCGTCGAGGCAGGCCTTCTCGTCGGGCGCCACGAACGCCGCCACCCCGGACTTCGACGCGTGGCTCATGGCCCCGCCCAGCTCCTCCAGGGTCACCTCTTCGCCCGTGACCGTCTTCACCACGTCAGGGCCGGTGATGAACATGTGGCTCGTCCCCTGGACCATGAAGATGAAGTCGGTCATGGCCGGGCTGTAGACGGCTCCGCCGGCGCACGGACCCAGGATCACGCTGATCTGGGGGATGACGCCGGACGCCTGGGCGTTGCGGTGGAAGATGCCCCCGTAGGAGTGGAGGGAGACGACGCCCTCCTGGATGCGGGCCCCGGCTCCGTCGTTCAGGCCGATCATGGGAACGCCGATCGACGACGCCAGGTCCATGACCTTGTGGATCTTCTCGGCGAAGACCTCACCCAGCGCGCCGCCGAACACGGTGAAGTCCTGGCTGAAGACGCACACCCGGCGGCCGTCGATCGTCCCGAACCCGGTGATCACCCCGTCGGTGTAGGGGCGGTTGTCCTCCAGACCCATCCCGTAGGCGCGGTGCCGGGCCAGCATGTCGAGCTCCTGGAACGACCCCTCGTCGAGCCGGTAGTCGAGGCGCTCCCGGGCGGTCATCTTGCCCTTGGCGTGGTGCCGCTCCACCGCATGGGGCGCCCCCGCGTGCCGGGCCCGCTCCCTCCGGTCGGCCAGCTCCGCCAGGCGTTGCGTCATCGTGTGCTCCATCGCCCCGAGGCTATCGGACCGGCCGGGCGCCAGCCGAAGCGGTGCTACTCCTGGACGAGCTCGATGAGCGTCCCGAACGCGGCCTTGGGGTGGACGAACGCGACTGTCGTCCCCCGGGACCCGGGCCGCGGAGCGTCGTCGATGGTCCTCCCACCCTGGTCCTTCACGGCCTGGAGGGCGACAGCGCAGTCGGCCACCCGGTAGCCGACGTGGTGGATGCCCTCTCCCCTGGTCTCCAGGTACCTCGCCACCGGCGAGGTGTCGCTCGTCGGCGTGAGCAGCTGGATGTAGCTGTCGGCCACCTTGATGAGCGCCTCTTCCACCCCGTCGGAGTCGATCCGCTCCCGGTGGGCGACCGTGGCACCGAACGTGGCGCCGTAGTAGGCGACGGCGGCGTCGAGGTCCCGCACGGCGATGGCGACGTGGTCGATCTCGGTCAGGAGGGGAGGCCCATCTGCCCCCGCTGCCCTGTTCTCCCCGACCCCCGGCGTGCTCATGCCCCGTGCCGCCGGAAGAGGGTGATGCGGTCCTCGCCCACCCGGGCCCGGAGCTCGGGGTCGTCGATCCCGAGGCCCTCCGACGGCGCCAGGCAGAGCACGCCGATCTTCCCCTCGTGGAGGTTCCGGTGGACCTGGTACGCGGCCTCCCCCACCTCGTCGAGCGGGTAGACGGCCGAGAGCGGGGGCAGGATCTTCCCGTCGCACACCAGCTGGTTGGCGTCCCACGCCTCCCGGTAGTTGGCGAAGTGCGCGCCCTTGATGGTCTTCAGCTTCATCCACAGGTGACGGTTGTCGTACTCGATCATGTACCCCGAGGTGGCGGCGCACGTGACGATGGTGCCTCCCCGCTTGGCCGCGAAAACCGAGGCGCCCATGGTCTGGCGACCGGGGTGCTCGAAGACGATGTCCACGTCGTCGCCGACCAGGCCGCGGATGTCCTTCCCCAACCGGCGCCACTCGGACTCGTCCTGGGTATGCTCGTCCTTCCAGAAGCGGTAGCCGGCCGCCGTCCGGTCGATCACCGCCTCGACGCCCAGATCGTGGAGGAGACGCACCTTCTCCGGTGACGACACGACGCCGACGGGTGTGCCTCCCCCGTTCAGCACGTACTGCACGGCGTAGGCACCCAACCCGCCTGACGCACCCCAGACGAGCACCCGGTCGCCCTGCTGCATCGCCGCCCCGTTACGCGACACGAGCATGCGGTAGGAGGTGGAGTTGCACAGGGCGTTGATCGCCGACTCCTCCCAGGTGAGGTGGGTCGGCTTGGGCATGAGCTGGTTCGCCTTCACCAGGGCCAGGTCGGCCAGGCCGCCGAAGTTCGTCTCGAAGCCCCAGATCCGCTGGTTCGCCCCCAGCATCGAGTCGTCGTGCGACGACGGATCCTGGTCGTCCACGTAGTTGCAGTGGACAGTCACCCGGTCACCGGGCTTCCAGTTGCGGACCGCCGAGCCGGTCCGGAGCACCACCCCCGAGGCGTCCGAGCCGACCACGTGGTAGTCGAGGGCATGGCGCGCCCCCCATGCCGACTCCTTGCCCAGCCGATCGAGGAAGCCGAAGGTCGCCAGGGGTTCGAAGATCGATGTCCACACCGTGTTGAAGTTGATGGCGCTGGCCATCACGGCGATCACCGCCTCGTCGGGCGCCAGCTCGGGCACGGCCACCTCGCCCACGTGGAGCGACTTGCGCGGGTCCTTGTCGGCGGAGTCGAGGCCGTCGAAGAGCTGTGCCTCGTCGCGGCGCACGTAGGCGGCACGGTAGGTGTCAGGAAGCGGCAGGGCGGCGATGTCGTCACCGGGCGCTCCCGCCTGGATGGCGTCGAGGAATGCCTGCATGGGCGTCGAGACTACTCGGCGTTCCCACAGCGGGGCTCGCCCTCCGGGACGAGCTTTTCCGAGCTTCCCGCACCTGCCCGGCTCACCGGGGACAAGACCGGCGTGACCTAGACTGCCGGGGTCAACGACGGCGGGGCTGTGCTCCCCGCCCAGAGACCGCGGAGGTCTTCCATGTCCGGATGTGTCATCGTCGCCGGTGCCCGTACCCCGATCGGCAAGCTGTCGGGAGGTCTCGCCGGGTTCTCGGCTGCCGATCTCGGTGGCTTCGCCATCGCCGCCGCTCTCCAGCGGGGCGGCGTGCGGCCCGAACAGGTCGACTACGTCTTCATGGGGCAGGTCATCCAGGCCGGCGCCGGGCAGATCACCGCCCGCCAGGCAGCGGCGAAGGCCGGCATCCCGATGACCGTCCCCGCCACCACCGTGAACAAGGTCTGCCTCTCGGGCCTGAACGCCATCTATCTGGCCGACCTCCTGATCAACGCGGGCGAGGCCGAGATCGTGGTCGCCGGCGGGATGGAGTCCATGACCCAGGCCCCGTACCTGCTTCCCGGCGCTCGGGCCGGCTACCGGCTCGGGGACGGCACCCTGGTCGACTCGATGATGTACGACGGGCTGTTCTGCGCCTTCGACCAGTGCGCCATGGGTCTCGGCACCGAGCGGTACAACGGGGCCGACGGTGTCTCTCGGGAACGTCAAGACGCCTTTGGCGCCCGCTCCCACGAGCGCGCTGCCGCCGCCATCAAGGACGGGAAGTTTGCCGAGGAGATCGTCCCGGTGAGCGTCCCCCAGCGCAAGGGTGACCCGGTGGTCGTGGACACCGACGAGGGCGTCCGCCCCGGGACGACGGCAGAGTCGCTGGGTGCCCTGCGCCCCGCCTTCGACAAGACCGGCACCATCACCGCCGGGAACGCCTCGCAGATCTCCGACGGTGGAGCGGCCGTCGTCGTGATGTCCCGGGCGAAAGCCGACGAGCTCGGGATCAGCCCGCTCGGCGAGCTCGTGAGCTACGGGCAGGTGGCAGGCCCCAGCCCCTCGCTCCTCACCCAGCCGTCGCGGGCCACCGCCCAGGCACTGGGCAAGGCCGGCCTCGCCGTGGGGGATGTCGACCTCTTCGAGATCAACGAAGCCTTCGCCGCCGTCGGGCTGGCGTCCATGGACGACCTGCAGCTCCCCGACGAAAAGGTCAACGTCAACGGCGGAGCGATCGCCCTCGGTCATCCGGTAGGGATGTCGGGAACCCGCCTGGCACTGAGCGCGCTGCTGGAGCTGCGCCGTCGGGGGGGCGGCGTCGCGGCAGTGAGCCTGTGCGGCGGCGGCGGCCAAGGTGACGCAGCCGTGCTCCGCACCATCGGCTGAGCACTGCCGGCGCGCCCGGGGCTGCCGGTAGTCGTCACCCGAGTGGGGCCGGGAAGGCGTCCCGCCCGGTCATCGCATCAGTAGGGCGGACGGAGCAGCGCCACCAACGTCGCCGGTGGATCCCGAAGCGCGGCTCCCGCCGGCACGAGGTCGCACCAGGATTCCCCGCCGACCCGGAGCACCGCCAGGGAGCACGGAGGGAACCCGCCATCGGCCAGGCGGCTGCGCACCTCCTCTTCCCGGGCGCCTCCCGCCAGGAACAGGACGGTCTGGTACAGCCCGGGGTTGTGACCGACCACCAGCACGGAGTGGACCGAGCGGTCGACCCCTGCCACGATGGGGACGATCGCGTCGGGGCCGGCCCCGTAGAGAGCGGCGTCGTCGGAGACCGGGAGCTGACGACCGAGGCCACCGAAGAGACACTCGGTCGTCCGGCGGGTGCGGACGGCCGGGGAGGACAGCACCACCTCGGGTGGGGGCACCCGGTCCCGGCCCTGGGCCACGCCGGTGCCGGCCAGGAGCTGGCCGAGAGCCGTCGCGTCCGCCGCCCCCTCGACGGTGAGCGGGCGGGCACGATCGCCGGTCCCCGACGGTTCCCCAGCCCGGGCGTGGCGCAGGAGCCAGAGGAAGTGCTCCTGGTCCTGCTCCCCGGGCTCAGCCATCGACCTCGCGTCGCCCCACGAGCGCCCGGCCCAACGTGAGCTCGTCGGCGTACTCCAGATCGCCACCCACCGGGAGCCCGCTCGCCAAGCGCGTCACCCGGAGGCCCAGGGGCTTCAGGGCGCGGGCCAGGTGCATCGCCGTCGCCTCCCCCTCCAGGTTGGGGTTCATCCCGAGGACCACTTCTTCGATGTCCTCTGTTTCCAGACGGGCGAACAGCTCGCCGATCCGGAGTTGCTCGGGCCCGATGCCCTCGATCGGGTTGAGCGCGCCCTGGAGGACGTGGTAGCGACCGCGGAAGAGGCGGGTCTTCTCCATCGCAGCGATGTCCCGGGGGTCCTCGACCACACAGAGAGCGGTGCCGTCGCGGCTCTCGTCGAGGCAGACGGCACAGAGCCCGCCCTCGGCGACGTTGAAGCAGCGCGTGCACAGCGTGATCCGCTCCTTCACGGCGACGATCGCCTCTGCCAGGCGGAGGGCATCCTCGTGGGGCACTTTGAGGAGGTGGAACGTGATCCGCTGGGCCGACTTGGGCCCGATGCCCGGCAGGCGGCCCAGCTCGTCGATCAGGCGTTGGAGGGGCCCGGAGTAGATCGCCACCTAGCTCACCTCCTCGGCACCGGGGAAGGCCCTGAGTAGCCGGGCGGCGACGGAGTCGTCGACGTGGACGACCGGCGCGCTGCGGATCTCGTCGAACGGCTCAGGATCGTCGTCGTCTTCGTCGTCTTCGTCGTCTTCGTCGTCCGCCGTCGCCGGAGGCTCCGTGACGCCCCGTGCCCCCAGCGCTGCCCGTACCCCCGGCACAGGACGCTGCTGCCGGGGACCGGAGATGCCTCGTCGACCCGGTCCGGGATCCGACTCGGGATCGGACGCGAGGTCGCCGTCGGGGTCGCCCACTCCCGCCCCGGCGTCTCCCGGTGCGTCGTCGACGACAAGCACCAGGCGGACAGGGTGCCCGAAATGCTCGCTGATCGCGGCTTCCACGTCAGTACGGACCTCTTCGCAGCGGGCACAGTGGGTCACGTTCGGCAGCGCGAAGACGGCATGGTCCGGTTCTGAGGCCACGAACCGTCCCGCCTGGTAGAGAGCCTTCGCCTTCGGACGCAGGCGGCCGTAGATATGGTCACCCCACGCCTCCACCAGCTCGTCCCAGCCCGGGGCGGCGGCTGGGGCACCGGCCGGTCCGCTCGTCGGGGCTGCCTCCGGTCCGGGCCCGGGGTCACCGTGGCCTGCCGGCCCGCCCGCGATCGGTTGCGCCCCGGGCCCTACCGGGGCCAGATCGGCCCGCGTGGCGGTCGGTCCCGTCCGGGCGCGACGGAGCGCGCCCACCGTCGCCCTCGCTCCACCTGCGGGCGGGACAGCCGGGCCCCCCGGGCCACCAGCCTGCTCCGGGATCCCGGGCTCTCCCGCCCCCTGAGGCGAGGTCGCTCCCGCTGCAGGTTCCGGGGGCCCCGATGGCGCTGCAGACACCGGGGGCGCCGGGGGCGCCGGGGGCGCCGCAAGCGGCGATGGTCCGGCAGTCGCCGACCGGCTCCCACTGGGACCTGACGCGACGGCACGTTCGAGGCGCTCGATGCGGGCGAGGAGGGCGTCGGGTCCGTCGTCGGCCTCGGGCCGGGCCAGCCTGATCAGCGCCACCTCGAGGTGTACCCGGGGATCCGGGGCGTCACGCATGGTCACCTGGGCTCGACCGACCACCTCGATGGCCCGCACCACCCCGGCCAGGCCGAGCGCCGACGCACCACCCGTCACCGCCGTGCGCTCCTCGCCGACGGCATCGACCAGCCCGGGGGCCACCAGGCCGAGAAAGCCCTGGCGCAAGTGGTCGACGAGATCCCCGGCCAGCTGCTGGGGCGCCCACCCCGAGGCGACTAGCTGCGCCACCGCCACCAGGACGCGCGAGACGTCCCGGTCGACGAGCGCGTCGACGATCTCGCCCAGTGACGGAAGGTCGTCGTCCACGACCTTGGCCGCCGCCACCTGGTCGAGCACCGAGAGCGCGTCACGGGCCGAGCCACGGCCACGGCGGACGGCCACGCCGACCGCGTGCTCGGGGAGGACCAGCCCGGCGGCGTCTCGGACCTGGTTGAGGAGGGCTTCGAGCGTGTCAGCGCCGAGGAGGTGGAACTCGAAGTGCTGGGTCCGGCTCCGGATGGTCGGCAGCACCTTCTGCGGATCGGTGGTGGCCAGCACGAAGACGACGTGCGCCGGTGGCTCCTCGAGGGTCTTCAACAACGCGTTGGAGGCGGCGGTCGAGAGCATGTGGACCTCGTCGACGATGTAGACCTTCTGGCGGCCCGGCGTGCCGAGCGCCGCCCGGGAGACGAGGTCGCGCATGGCCTCCACGCCGTTGTTCGACGCGGCGTCCAGCTCGTGGACGTCGAGCGAGGTCCCCCGCGTGATCTCGACGCACGACGAGCACGCCCCACACGGCTCCCCCTCCCGGAGATCCGTGCAGTTCAGCGCCTTGGCAAGGATCCGGGCGGTCGACGTCTTCCCGGTGCCCCGTGGTCCACTGAACAGGTAGGCGTGCCCCACCCGCTCGTCGCGCACCGCGTTCCGCAACGCCAGGACGACGTGGTCCTGTCCACGCACCTCGCCGAACGTGCCGGGCCGGAACCGGCGGTACAGCGACTGGTAGGGCGCCGGAGGATCCCCGACCCCCGGTGCACCGCCTGCACTGCCTTCGGGTTCGAGAGCCACGGCAGGCGAGCCTACCGGCCCGCTCCGCCACGGTCGGCCCTCCCGGACCGGTCCGTTCCGAGCTCGGAGGTCCGGAAGTCCGCCTGGCCCGGACTGGCCCTGCCTGGAACCCTGCCACGGCGGCGACGCCCCGCTACCGGGTGCGGTGGCCAGGTTGGCTACGGCACACGGCCGGGCCCGCTGAGAGCTGCTGCCTTCCGACCCTGACTCGATTCACAGGAGACCGTTGCGCAGGACCCGGCCACCGCACGCGGCATCGGGATGCGGGACAACTCTAGCGGGACCGGGGCGGGAGCGGGTTGGCCCCGGACGGGAACCCGCCTGCCCGGGACGACTATCCTGTCGACGCACCTCGCGCCCTCCCCGAGCCGACGACCTCGGGGAGTCACGCGAACGGGAGGAGTGCGAGAGCGGCCGAATCGGCACGACTGGAAATCGTGTGTGGGGCAACCCACCGTGGGTTCAAATCCCACCTCCTCCGCCCAAGGGGTACTTACGAAACGACCAGGCGCAGGGTTACGAAACCACCCCGACGTGACCGTCTGAGGGTGGCAAGGAGGCTCGCCCGGGTCGCGCAGCGTCCAGTGGACAGCTCTTGGGGCGCAATCGGCTCGGTACAATGCCACGGAGGTGGTGCCCTGCCGCGAAGGCCCGACATCGGGCGCGGCAGAGCCAGGGTCGCCGGGTGGATCAGGCGGCGGCGGGCCCGGGCGGCACGCCGCAAGCTGGTGGTCCATCTCCGCGGATCGACCGCGACTCGGACTCGGTGAGCTCCTCAAAGCCGTGATCGGGCGGGTCGGCCGCGCACAGTGGGTCGACGAAGCCAGGGACCTTCTTGCTCCACTTGCTCAGCGGCCGGAGGTTCGTCGCGGCGATCGCGCATGCGGCCAGGATGGACATCTTCACGATGCCGACCACTCGACACCATCCGCGTCGGACGTCCTCGGCCGATGGGTTCTTCATGTTGCCGAAGAAGCCCTCGACGTAGGTACGTCGGGAGTACGACTCGATCCACTCGGGGCTCCCCCAGTACAGCGGCTGGAGCGCCTGGCGGAGCTTCGGGGTGACGGTGCCCGGGATGGTGCCCATGCGCTGGGTGCAGCGCATGGGCACCATCGCTGGCGCTGGTGGCTGCTCGACAGGTTCTGGACGGCGCGGCGAAGGACCGAGCGCGCCGTCGAGCGGCCGGGCCCGGGGTGACCGGCCATGGCGTCGGCCAGGAAGCGCTCGACCAGCGAGACGTCCAGGACCTCGTCGGGGTGCAGGTCGGCCTCACGGTCTTCTCGCTCGGGGCGGCTTCGCCACCCACGCGCAGAAGCGGGCGAGGTAGCCGGCCTGGCAGGAGAGCCATGTCCGGCTCGGTGGCCCGAAGGTGAGGGTCTCTACCCAGAAGGAACGAACGTCCATCTGGTCGACCAGGCAGCCTTCGACGCCGTGGACGCCTGTGTCCGACACATCGAGTCCTGTGTCGTGATCGCCGACATCAAGGCCCGGATCTGGAGAAGGTTCATCGACGAGGGTGAGCGCCACCCCCTCGCCTGGCGCGTCACCGTGGCGGTTTCTGGGCGGGTGGCCGCTGATAATCCATACTTTTTCGGCGGCGATGCGCTGATACAGTATGTTTTCTGGTTGTGCGCAGGGGTGAGCTGGAGGCCCAGATCAGCACCACCAACCGCTGGTGGCGGCGCCCTCGCGACGGACGGCGCTGGGAGTCCGACGACCGGGACCTCATCTCCGCCGACGGGGCGCCGTACACCTACCGGCCCGGCGCCCTACACGACCTCGTAACCGGTGGCCTCTACGCCCTATTCGGGCCAAGGCGCGTCGGTAAGAGCGTCGAGGTCAAACGGGCCATCGGCGGACTGCTCGACACGGGCGTCGACCCCCGCCGGGTCGTTCACGCCGCTTGCAACACGTGGCAGTACCGCGACCTCACGACGCTCGTTTCCCTCATCGACGAGCTTGCGCCTCCCGGCGGCGGCCCGCGGTACCTGTTTTTGGACGAGATCACTGCCATCAAAGAGGACTGGGTCGGGACGCTCGCCTGGCTGCGCGACCAGACCTCGCTCGGGAGCGACTGCGTCGTGATCTCAGGGTCCTCGGCCGAGAACCTGGAACGGGCCCGCAGCGACCTCGCCGGCCGGCGGGGGCCGGCTGTCGACGCTGACCGGATCCTGCTCCCAATGGGATTCCGCTCCTTCTGCCAGGTGACCGGGCACGACCTCCCCGATGCTCCGACGATCCATCCACAAGACATGCTCACGCCTGAGGCCACGGTGGCGATCGCAGAGCTTCGTCCGTACCTAACGGACCTCGTGGTGGCATGGGAGCGGTACCTCGAGGTCGGCGGTTTCCCTCGCGCGGTCACCGACTGGATCGTCGATCGCGCGGTGTCGGACGAATTCGAGAACGCCCTATGGGACGCGGTCCACGGACTGACGCTGGTCTTCGGCGATTGGACGGCCGCTCGGTCCCAGGCGCTCCTGGAGGCGATCTCGAAACGGATCACGTCCCGGATGAACAAGGCCGACGTTGCCCGTGATCTCGGTGGCATCCACCACCAGACGTTGGACCTGCGCCTCAGTGCCCTTCACAACGCCTTCGTCACCTGGCCGTGCCATCTGAGCGCTGGTGGTCGTCCGGATCTGGCGTCCCAAGTGAAGATCTACTTCGTCGATCCAGTGCACGCGCGGCTCGCCCACGCCCGACGGCCGAACGTCCCAGCGCCTGATTACACGCAGATGAGCGAACAGCAGCTCGGAGTTGCGCTGTTGCGCGCCCATGAGCGCGCCCTGCCCGGGTCGTTCCGGGATGCCGACGTCCTCCTCTACTACCGATCTTCGACGGGCAGCGAGGTGGACTTCACCGGGCCGTGGCTCAACCGCTTGCCCTACGAGGGCAAGTACACCGGAGGCGCGTGGCTGCGGGAAACCCAGACCGCAAAGGCCGCGTTCGGAGGTTGCGTTCTGGCCACGAGGAACGTCATCGACAGGAAGGACCAGCGATTGGCGATCCCCGCTGGGATGCTGGCGTACCTTTTGGATGACGACCGCCCGACGAGCTCTCAACTTCGACCTGACGCTTCCGGTTGAGCCACCGCCGCTCCGCTCGAGGGAAATGCTCTCATTCCCCCTCACGGAGCAGGCAATCGCCGCGCCACCACCCCCTACAGCTCGCTCGTGGTGAACCCGGCGTCCAAGAAGGAGCCACCGAGCCCTCCGGCCCGGCGCGGCAACCGGAGAGCCTCGCCCGGGCCCCCGCCAGTCGGCAGTGGAGAGCTGCCGACATCGCCGCTTGACTGAGACTGGGAGCTGCAATGCGTCGATTCGAGCCGTGGAGCTCTTCGCACCGACCCTGAGGCGCAGTGTCGGTGGTGGGGGGCAAGCGCATGATTGGCGCCGAGCCGAAAAGTGAAGGGCCGCTCTGGTGCCTTGACGGTGACGACGGCGTCGAGGTGGACTTCCACCCCACCGATGACGGACGCAGGCGAGGTGGACGAACGCCTACGCTCGCTCGTCGCTGCTGGCTGCACGCGTCACCGCGGCCCACTTGCGGTCGAGCCCGGTCGCCGGATCCGCCAGGTGATCGACCCCTTCGGCAGCTGCTTCACGGGACGGCCAATAGGGCGTCCACCAGGGACATCCATACTCAGGGGCAACAAGATGGCATCCGGTCTCAAAGCCCAGCTGGGACGCCCACGGCCCGACCGTCCTCGCCTCCACGCGGGCTTCCCCCGAGGAGTTCCCCGAGCGAGGCAGCTGGTCCGCCATCGCCCCCGTCGTGGTACCCATTGCAGCCCTGTCCGGCGCCCATCGCCCTGACTACCCGGAACACCGGCTCCTGCGGGCACTGGTGAGTCAGGCATCGGCAGTCACCAGGATCGCCCCGAGCTGCTCGGTCACGGCCACGTACGACGCGTCGTAGATGGTGAGGCTCTCCCGAAGGCTCCAGCATCGGGGAAGCAACGTTCGGTGCGGCACGCGATGCAACGGCAGGGCGACGAGGTCGGCCATCGCAAGCTCGGCGCGTCGTAGCGGGATCCGGCCACCGAGGGTAAACCGCCTCAGCGCGGGGGCACCTCGAAGTCGATCGGTTCGGGCGCAGCCAGGGATGCACAGGACAGCCGCTTGCGAGCCCTGTCGCCGTCGCCACCGTCGTCGCCGCGAGCAGGAACGAGCACGCTGGCGTCAACGACGATCACGGTCCTCCCGGAGAGCCGCTACCGCCTCGGAGAAGGGAACCGACCCACCAGCCCGGCCACCGGCCCGCGCCAGGACTTCTGCCACGGTGGGGGTGGCCGTCTCTTCGATCAGGCGCTGGCGCAGGTACTCCTGGAGTGACTGGTGAGCGGCGGCAGCCCGCTGGCGGAGCACAGCTTGCGTCTCGGAAGAAACATTCTTGATCCGCACGCTCGGCACGGCGCCGGTCTAGCTCTACCAGCGCCAGATTGGCGCCACGGTCCCCGCGAGCGCCGTCGGCGACATCGTCGGCGACGGCGAGCTGAGATGGCGGTCTGGCGGTCTGGCGGTCAACCCGACCACGGGTGATCCAGACCGTTGCCTCGCAAGGGATCATTCCTACCCATACACGCAACGGGGTGGGTCGAGGGCGTTCCGAGCCCCCGCCTCGGCTGTACGACCGGGCGCTCCCAACAGCCGGTGCCCTGGGGTCACTGCCGCAGGGGGGTCAGGCCGAGCTCGTCGAGGAGCGTCTGGGAGTAGGTCACCCTCCCGGTGAGCTCGGGGAAGGGGGCGCTACACAGGGCCAGAGTGGCCTCGGCCATCACCTCGGGACCCTCCACCTGCTGGTCGGGATCGTCGGGACGGACGAGACCGTGATGCAGGGTTCCCGGCGTGGGGACCACCCGGTTGGGGGACAGCGCGTTGACCGAGATCCCGCTGTCGTAGAGCTCCGCCGCCAACCCGGTGCTCAGGCGCTCCAGTGCCGCCTTGCACATGCCGTAGACGGTCCCGCCGCCGGCTCGCGCCCGGTCCGGGGGTGGCATCTGGGGATGGCGGGCGGCCCCGGACGAGATATTGCAGATCCACCCCTGGCCGCGCCCGCGCATCGACGGGATCAGCAGCTGCGCGAGATGGAGCGCCGCCTTCACCTGGACCTCGAACATGAGGTCGTACCGACGGAGGTCGAACTCGGCCACCGTCGTGAAGTACGTCACCGCCGCGTTGGACACGAGGATGTCCACCGGGCCCGCCTCCGCCTCTGCTGTCGCCACCAGGCGTTCGCGATCCTCCGGCCGGGACAGGTCGGCCACGACCGGCAGTGCCGATCCGCCGGCCCGGCGCACGGCTTCGGCGGTCTCCCCGATCGTCCCGGGGAACCTGTTCGTGCCGGGCTCGGCCGTCCGGGCGGCGACCACCACCGTGGCGCCGGCCGCACCGAACCGTTCGGCGATCGCCGCACCCACCCCGCGGCTCGCCCCGGTGACGATCGCCACCTTCCCGTCGAGAGCTCCTCCTGCCATCATCGTCCTCCTCGCTCTGGTTGTTCCCTGCTCTTCACTGCTTCCCCTGGGCTCTTCACTGCTTCCCCTAGGTTCTTCACTGCTACCCCTGGTATCCCCACCACTACCCCCGCGACCGCACGGCGCTGCGCTGTTCCCGGCGTCCCACGGCCTTCCCCTCCGGAGTAACGGCGGCCTGCCCCTCCGGGGCGGTCGCTCCCTCTGCCTTCGGGCCGCCCCTCACCGACCGACGCCCCCCTTTCCGGGAGGGACCGTGGGCGGGCTGTGCGTCCCGGCGAGCACGGACCTGTTGCCGGTAGGCCTCGGCGGCGGCGTCCAGGTACCGGTTCAGGCGGATCCGAGCCGTAGCCGTATCGCCGGCCAGCACGGCATCGGCGATGGCCAGCTGGGCCCGGCGCATGCTCTCGATGCCCTCGGCATGCTCCAGACGCTCCTCGGGCGGAGCGAGGTGCTGGTGGGCCAGCTGGAGGAGCACCTCGACGAAGAGCGTCAGGACGGGATCGCCGCTGAGCTCGGCGATGGCCGCCTCCAGGTCGTGGGCGTGGTCGAGCAGGGTCACGGCGTCCATCCCGGCGATGGCGTCGGCGATCCCCCGGAGCCGGGCGATGCCCGCCTCGTCCAGCCGGGCCGCCGTCAGCTCGACACAGCGACTCTCGAGCGTCCCCCGGGCGGCGTAGAGCTGGCTGATCCGGACACCCCGGTAGTCGAGGTAGAGCGCAGCGGCACTGGCCACCGCAGAGGAGTCCGGCGCCGTCACCCGGAGGCCCCCGCCCGCGCCCCGCCGAGTGGAGGCGACCATGTGGTGCTCGAGGAGTCGGACCGCCTCCCGCAGCACCGGACGGCTCACGCCGTACCGGACGAGCAGGTCCGCCTCGATGCCCAGCAGCTCCCCCAACGGCCACCCGCGGGCGATGATCTCGGCTTCGATCTGCCGGGCCAGGCTCTCTGCGGCCTTGGCCCCAGGGCGGTCGGGGTCCTCGGCCACCGGCGGCGCCATCGGAAGGGCGGAGGAGGCCTCCGGCGCGGGAGGTGCCACGGGAGCAGATGCCCGTCGCCTCACGTCGCCCCCCCGCCTCGCCAGACCACCAGAGCGTCGAGCGCCTCACAGCCGTCGGGTCCCGCCCAGAGCGGGTTCACCTCGAGCGTATCGAGCGCCTCACCGAGACCCTGGCCCAGCGCGGCGATGGCCAGGATCGCGTCGACCAACGCCCCGCGGTCGACCGGCGATGCCCCCCGGGCCCCGTCGAGCAGCGGAGCCGCACGGAGCTCACCCAGCATCGTCTCCACCTCCTCGGCAGAGACCGGGAGGATCCGGAGGGCCGCATCGGCGAGGATCTCCACCCAGACACCGCCGATCCCCACCGTGAGCAGCGCTCCCCAGGTCGGGTCCCGGCGCACGCTCACGAGGAGCTCCACCCCGCCCCGTCGCATCGGGGCCACGAGGACGCCAGGCTCGCCGCCGCCGATCGACCTCGCCAGGTCACAGAGTCGGCTGGCCTCGCGACGCACGTCGTTGGGCGTGCGCAGGTCCAGGGCCACCGCTCCCACGTCCGACTTGTGCACGACGGCGTCGGACGCGACTTTCACCACGACCGGTCCGCCCATGGCGCCGGCAGCAGCGACGGCCGCATCGGGATCGAGCACGAGCGCTGACGGCACCACCGGCACACCGTGGTCCGTCAACAGCGCGCGCGTGCGGGCCTCGCCCCAGACGCCGACCGCATCGTCGGGCACCGCGACCGGACCGGGCGGATCGAGCGCCAACTGGGCCAGACGGGCCTGGCGTCGTTCCTGCCAGCGCACCATGGCCCCAAGTGCCGCCATGCCGTGTTCGATGCCGTCGAGCAGGTGGAGGTCGAGCTCGCTCATGACTTCGGCGGCGAACCCGGTGAGGTCGCTGCTGGAGCTCGACTGGAGCACGACCGGCACGTCCGAGCGGCGCCGGAGCTGGGCCAGGTGGCGGAGGCGGCTCAGCACGGGACCGGGATCGGGAGGCGCCACCCGCGGCACCGTCGTCTGGAACAGGACCTGGTCGAAAGCAGCGCCGGCATGCTCCAGGACGACCTCGAGCGCCCGGATGGCCAGTGTCGGGTCCACCACGACGTAGCCGGTGACGTCGAGTGGGTTCTGGGGGTTGGCATACGGGGGCAGCACGTCGGGAAGCGTGGCCATCGTCGGGTCGGGGAACGGAGGGAGCTCGATGCCCTCGTCGGTGGCGCGATCGGCGATGATCTCACAGGCGCCACCCGAGACGGCGACGACTCCGAGCCGACGACCGAGGCGACCAGGCCGGCTGCCGGCAAGGCCGGCGGTGGAGAGCAGGTCCTCAAGAGACTCCACCAGCACGATGCCGACGTCCTCCAACGCCGCCTTCGTCGTGGCGGCATCCCCGGCCACCGCGCCGGTGTGGGCCAGGGCCGCCTGGGTGCCCGCCTGGCTGCGTCCGACCTTCAGGGCGACGATGGGCTTTCCCACCTCCAGTGCCCTGGTTGCCACCTGGCGGAGATGTGCGGGTTGGCGGACCGTCTCCAGGAACACGGCGAGGGAGCGCGTGGCCTCGTCTTCGACCAGGTAGTCGAGCACGTCGGTGAGGGTGATCATCGCCTCGTTGCCCATGGAGACGACCAGGCTGGGCCGGATGCCCCGGGCCTGTGCCATGGTGACGACGGCGCTGGCAAGACCGCCGCTCTGGAGGGCGATGCCGACCGGGCCGGCGGTGAGCGGTGGGGAGATCGGGAGCCCGTAGGGAACGCGCCGGCCGGCCGCGTTCACGAACCCGTTCCCGTTCGGCCCGAGGACCATCATCCCGTGGGCGGCGGCCAGCGCCAACATCCGGTCCTGCAGCTCCATCCCGGCCGGACCCATCTCGGCGAAGCCGGCCGTGAGGACCACGGCGTTGTGGATCCCGACCGCTGCCGCCTCCGCCAGGACGTCGAGCACCCGGTCGGTGGGCACCATGATATAGACGAGGTCGACGGGCTCCCCGATCGCCTCCAGGGTGGGGGCCGCCTTCGCCCCGTGCACGGTGGTGTGGTGCGGGTGCACCAGGTGGATGGGGCGTCCGTCGCTGTAAGACGTCCAGTTCTCGTAGGTGCTGATCGACCAACGCGACCGGTCGGTGGCCCCGACCAGCGCGACCGACTCCGGATGGAAGAAGGCCCGGAGACGCGCCGGGTCGAGACCCAGACGGGCACCTCCCCCGGAGCCCCGGCCCGCTGCCTCAGCAGCCATCGTTCACCGTCCCCCCCTCTCCGTCGCCCCGGACGCGCGTTCCGCTACTCCCACACTCCCAGCGACGCGCGTCCTTGCCGGTCCCTACCGGCTCCTGCACTCTAGTCACCGTAACAGATACCTATTTGCGGTGGCGGAGATGCCGGCGGGTTTGCGGTGGCGCGGACTGCGACCCGCCACGTTCCGCTCGCCGGATCGGACGCCGACCCACCGGGTGGCCGGGGAGATCCAGGCGGCCGGGCACGTCGCCGTGGCCTGCACTGCCGACGTCACCGACGTAGGCCTCGGGCGGGGAGCTCGCGTATCGAGCGATCGAGCCCTTCGGTCGGCTCGACGCGCTCGTGAACGTCGCCGGCATCCCGGGAGACCGGATGACCTGCAACATGAGTGAGGTGGAGTGGGACGCGGTTATCGGGGTCAACACGCGGGGTACGTTCGCCACCACCCGCCACGCTGCCACCACCTGGAGCGAGCGCGCGATAGCGGCGGGCGTTCCGGGGTGACCACCAATACGATCTCACCGGGAACTGCCCACCCGAATGACGGAGTCGGCCCCTAAGGAGCGCCGGTGTCGTCCGCCAGCTCGCCGGCTCAGGCCCGTGGGACGCCGATCGCCTCGCCGATCTGGTCGAGTGCAGCTTCGAAGCGGTGGTGGAGAGCAACGGTGGCCCGCGACGGAGTGACCGTCGGTAAGCAATCCGAGGTGCGGTGGGCGGAGTAACCCCCGACGACGTGAAGAGAAATTGGTGCTTGTGTCCGGGGCGTGCTCGGTCAATAATGACTCTCGATCGGTGAAATAGGTACCGATTGGGTCAGCGTGGCGTGGCGCGGCTCCTTGTTGCAGGGGGGGGAGTGCCGGTGCAGGTCGACCTGGGTCCGGAGGTAGAGGCGTTCCGGGAGGAGATCGGCGGTTGGATCGCTGCCAACCGCCCCTCGGAGCTCGCCGACCTCGTTGACTGGTACGCACCGCTCATGGCCGGGTCGAACCGCCGGGCGCTGGCCGCCGCCGAAGCCCACCCCGCCTACCGTACCTGGGAGGAGCGCCTGGCCCAGGCTCGGCTCATCTGCCCCCAGTGGCCCGAAGAAGTCGGGGGCCGCGGGCTCAACGCCTTGGAGATGGCGGTCTTCCAGGAAGCCCTCTACCGGGCCGGGGTCCCCCGGGTCACGAGGGGGATGGGCGAGTCGCTGGTTGGTCCGTCGATCATCGTGCACGCGACTCCCGAGCAGAAGGCCTACTTCCTGCCCCGGATCATCGACGGGACCGATCGGTACTGCCAGGGGTTCTCCGAGCCCGACCACGGCTCCGATCTGGCCGGGGTCGACACGCGGGGGGTGGTCGACGGCGACGAGGTCACCATTACCGGCCAGAAGGTATGGACGTCGGGCGCCATGCGAGCGAACATGATGTTCGTCCTGTGCCGGACGGATCCCGGGGCGGCGAAACACCGCGGCCTCTCCTACGTGCTCGTCCCGATGGCCGACAACCACATCGAGGTGCGGCCCATCCGCCAGATGGGTGGCGCCTCGGAGTTCTGCGAAGAGTTCATCACCGGGGCTCGGGCCCCGTTGTTCAACGTGATCGGCGGTCTCGGCAACGGGTGGAGGGTGGCCATGACCACCCTCGGCAACGAACGGGGTGGGCGGGCGGCGGTTGCCCACCTCTCCTACGAGCGGGAGCTCTGGGACCTCGTGGAGGTGGCCCGCAAGCACGGCCGCACCCGTGACCCGTTGATCCGCCAGCGCCTCGCCTGGGCCTACCAGCAGGTGGAGCTGATGCGCTACTCGGGCCTGCGGCTACTCGCCAATCTGGCCAACCAGCGGGAGCCGGGGCCGGAGGCGTCGATCTCGAAGCTGCAATGGAGCGAGTACCACCGCCTGTTCGGCGAGCTCGCCGTCGACATCCTGGGTGCCTCCATGCTGGCCGGCGAGTCGGTCTCTGTTGGCAACACGGCGGGTGAAGGGGGAGGTGCGCTCGGTCGGTGGCACGAGGTGCTCCTGCTGTCCCGTGCCGGGACCATCTACTCCGGCACGAGCGAGATCCAGCGGAACGTGATCGCCGAGCGGGCATTGGGTTTACCGAAAGACCAGCAACTGGGCTGAGCAACCCGGTGGGTTGTGTAGCGCAGTCACACCGAAAGAAGGGGGAACCATGAACGATACGTCCGCTGCCGGTGTTGCCGAGGTGTCCGGGGCACCGCCGCGCCACTGGACGCCGAGGATGCTGACGGACCGAAATCTGCACCACTACCCGTCTGCGGGCAAGCGCAGGTGGTACCTGGCTGTCGTCGTGGTGGCGACGATCGTTCTCTACTACGAGGCCTATGCACCGGGGGCCGTGTCGCCCCTCGTGTTGGCCCACTACCACATGACCTTCAGCTACTACCTCTACAGCACCATCGTCGGGTCAGCTTTTGGCGCCATCTCGTCGCTCATCGGGGCGTGGGGTGACAGGTACGGCCGGGCGAACCTCATCGTCGGAGGTGTCGGGGTGGTCGCGCTGCTCCAGCTGTTCGCAGTGCCCAACATGCCGAACAAGCTCTCCTGGGTAGCCATGATCATCATCATCGGGTTCTGTGAAGGGATCATCCTGGTGAACACACCGGCCGTGGTGCGGGACTTCACGTCGCAGCACGGTCGGGGTACGGCCATGGGATTCTGGACGCTCGGTCCGGTAGCCGGGAGCTTCATCGTCTCGATCGTGTCACGTAATACCCTGCCCATCTACCACGACTGGCAGAGCCAGTTCGACATCTCGGGGATCGTGGGCATCGGGATGTTCCTGGTGGCCCTGTTCTTCCTACGAGAGCTGTCACCGGAGATCCGGGACCAGCTGATGGTGAGCACCCGCGACCGTGTCCTGGTGGAGGCAAAAGCCTAAGGCATTGACGTCGAGTCAGCCATCGCCCACCCGTGGAAGCAGATGCTGAAGTGGGATCTGGTCATCTCGTCCCTGGGGATCTCGCTGTTCCTGTTGATCTACTTTGCCGCCATTGGCTTTTTCACACTTTTCTTCACAGTTACCTTCCACAACAGGGCCGGCGTGTTTCTCACCACCTCTCAGGCTGATGGCATCAACCAGTGGTTCTGGGGATTCAATGCCGTCGCCTTGATCGTGATCGGGCTGCTGTCCGATCGGATCCGCGTGCGTAAGCCGTTCATGCTGGTCGGGGCCATTGGTGCCACGGTCATGACGATCATCTTCCTCTACGTGACCAGTCGGCCCCTCACGAGCTACGACACGCTGATCGTCATCACGTCGGTGATGGCAGTGTTCCTTGGTTGTGGATTCGTCCCGTGGTTCGCGGCCTTCACGGAGACCGTCGAGGCGCACAACCCCGCCCTCATGGCAACAGGGCTCGCCATTGAGGGATGGGCGCTCCGTGTCGTCGTGGCAGTATCGACGCTGGTGGTCGCCCTGACCGTGACGAGCGTGACGACGATCGTCAACAACGCCGCCTACGGTGCGTACGCCGGCAAGGTGAAGGCCATCCTGGCCAAGCATGGTGCCCTGGTCGCCCTTGCCACCAAGCACGCCGCCATCCTGAAGAGCGCCGCTGCGCACCCGACCAACGGGGCCATCGTCGCAGCAGCGGCCAAAGCGGTTGGTGGTTTGCCCAACCTCCTCGCCATCTCGAAGATCGGACCACAGCTGACGTTCCTGGCCAAGGTCGGACCCCACCTCACGGCGTTGGGGGCGGCAATCGCCAGCTCGCCGGCGCAGTGGCAGCACTGGTACTGGGTGTGTGCAGCCGGCTGCGTGGTGTTCATCCCGACGATCTTCTTCAACGTCGGGAGGTGGAGCCCGGCGAAGGCGAAGGCAGACAGCGATGCCCACGAAGCCCTCATCAACGAGGAACTGGCGAAACTGGCTGCCTCCAAGCCCGAGCCCGCTACCGTGAGCGTGGGAGGGCCGGTGAGTGGAGGGCCGGCGGCCGGAGGCA
>DAHXOA010000044.1 GCA_027365145.1 Acidimicrobiaceae bacterium
GCGGCAGTCCAACCTGTGCGCGCCCTCTTCGTCGACGCCCAGGACGACCTCGAGGGGTACGTCGAGACGGGGCGCCTCTCGGACCTCACCGCGTACCGTCGCCAGGCGCAGGCTGCCTCCCGGGCCACGGCGGCACTCGAGGCACTCGAGGGGCGCGAGGTGAGCGAGGACGGCACCTTCCTCGATCCCGGAGCGGCGGGCGCCCTCCGATCGCTCGACGCCTCCACAGGGACGTCGTTGTCCGAGCTCTCGACCCTGGCTGCCAGCCTCACCACCGTTGTCTCGGCAGCCCCAGATCCGGGAGGCGCCCTAGCAACGACAGGACGGGTGCTCGACGCCGTCGCCGGTGACGGACGCCAGGTCGATGTGGCAGCAACGGCAGCGACGTCGGGCCTCGACCGTCAGGTGGCGACGGACGAGGCGACGGTCACCGCGCTCCTGTCCGACGTGTCCGCTGCCACCCTCGCCACCTTTGCCGCCACCGCCGTCACCATCGGGCTCGCCGCCGCGTTCTTCGCCATCTCGATCTCCCGGCGCAAGTTGGCACTCGACCTGGCGATCGCCGGCGCCACCCGGGTCGGGGGAAACCACCTGATCGGTGAGATCCCCCTGGGCCGGGACGAGATCGGCGGCGTGGCCGAGGCCTTCGCCCAGACGAACGAGACGGCCAGGTGGCGCGAGCAGGTCCTCAGCGAGGCCATCTCGTTCATGGAGGAGATCCTCGAGAACGGCCCGGTGGTCGCCGCGCGGTTCGAACGAGCCACAGGCGCCCTCACCTACGCCAGCCCCAACGTGGGGTCCCTCCTCGGGTGTGACCGGACGGAGATCCTGGCGTCACCGGCGATCTTCCGCGCCAGGTTCAGCGACGCCGCTCTTGCCGACGGGACCCGGTTCCTCCTCGCAGGAGAGGGCGCCGGTCGCTCGACGAGAGTCGAGTGCACGTACCGCCATCCCGACGGGACGGATCGGCAGGTGATCGTCACGCTCGACGTGCACGACGTGCTGTCGGACGGGAGCGACTGCACGTGCCTCATCATGGACCGGACCGGGCAGCACGACGTGCAAGAGGCCCGCGACCGCGACCTGCGGCGCCTCCGCTCCATCCTCGACGCTGCGCCGGTGCTGTTCGTCATCGGCGATGACCAGGACCGGGCGGTGGAGCTGATGGGCCCCGTCGACGAGGTGTTCGAGCACCTCTTTGGACGCCCACCGGCACCGGGTGAGCGGCGGGCGGTGCTCGAGCACCTCAACTCCTCCCGGGCACTCCCCTTCGACGACGAGGACAGCCAGCGGCTCCGGGCCGTCATCCGCGAGGTCCGCACGACCGGTCGGCCCGCCGACACCACCAGCGCCGACACCTCGCTCCAGATGCGAGCCACGGCGTTCGACGGCACCCCCCGGTTCTTCGAGACCCGCGTCCGGCCACTCCACGACAGCACGGGGAAGACCGTCGGGACCGTGACCGGGAGCTGGGACGTGAGCGCCCGCGTCCGCCTCGAGCGAGCGTTGGTCGACGCCCGCGACGACGCCGTCCGTGCCAACCAGGCCAAGAGCGAGTTCCTCTCCCGGATGAGCCACGAGCTCCGGACCCCGTTGAACGCGGTGCTCGGGTTCGCCCAGCTCCTCGCCATGGACGGCCTACCGGTCGAGTCGGCCGAGAGCGTGGACTACATCCAGCGGGCGGGGAAGCACCTTCTCGAACTGGTGAACGACGTGTTGGACCTCTCCCGCATCGAAGCGGGGACGATCCGCATGGCGGTCGACACCGTGGTGGTCAGAGACGTCGTCACCGCGGCGGTGACGCTCATGCGCCCTACGGCGGCGCTGGCCGGGATCGACATCCACTGGGATCCCGATGCCGTCGGCGGCCTCGCCGTCAGGGCCGACCACCAGCGCCTGCTCCAGGCACTCTTGAACCTGGTCGGAAACGGCGTGAAGTACAACCTGCCGCTCGGCTCGGTGACGCTCAACGTGGGCCCCCACGGCGGCGAGGTGGTCCGTCTCGCCGTCCGCGACAGCGGCATCGGCATCGATCCGGAGGCCATCGACCGGCTCTTCGTGCCCTTCGAACGGCTCGGCGCGGAGCACAGCGGCGTCGAAGGCACCGGTGTGGGGCTTGCGCTCTCCCGGCGGCTCGTCGAGATGATGGGGGGGACCATCGGCGTCGAGAGCACGTTGGGGAAGGGCTCGACGTTCTGGATCGACCTCCCGGCCGCATCCGAACCCTCCGCGGATGGACGGGAGCCGAGCAGTACAGGACAGCCGGTGACTCCGTCGGGCGACAGGTTGCGGGCTCGACGACCTGCGCTCGGAGACCACCCCCGTCGATCGGTCACCACGGTGCTCCACATCGAGGACAACGCGTCCAACGCCCGGCTCGTCTCACGGGTCCTGGCCCCGCTGCCCTCGCTCCGGCTGATCACCGCCTCACGTGGGCATCTGGGGATCGACCTGGCTCGCCAGCACCACCCCGACCTGGTGCTTCTCGACCTCCATCTCCCCGACCTCCCCGGGGCCGAGGTGCTCCGGCAGTTGCACGATCACGAGCCAACCGCCGACATCCCGGTGGTCGTCGTCAGCGCCGACGTGACCTCGCTCGAGGTCGAGGCCGCCCTGGCCAGCGGCATCGTCGCCTACCTCACCAAACCCATCGCGGTCGAGACGCTCTACGACTTGGTACGCCAGTACACCGACCCCGCTCCACGCGGGAGAAGCGGGGTCGACAGGTAACAGGGACCCGGGAGCGGGACCAAGTGACAACAGGGACCCGGGAGCGGGACCAAGTGACAACAGGGTCCCTGGAGCGGGACCAAGTGACAACAGGGTCCCGGGAGCGGGACCGCTCCGAACACTGCAGGCCGCTGGTCAGTCAGGAACGGTCGACGCGTCGAAACGCCAGGCGATGTGGACCGTTCCGGCCGCTCCGCCGGCCCCGGACCCCGCCACCACCACCTCGAGGTGCGCCGTGGATCCGGAGGTGACACCGCCGAGCAGGATGCGGTTCGTCCCCAGGTGGAGCTGGCGCGTGGCGCCCGGGACCGTGGTCTGCCCGGGGCAGACCAGCTCGCCGTCCGCGGACAACGAGATCCACGGTCTCGTGCACGCTCGGACCGTCACCGCGAAGCCCGTGGCCACTGGGACGCCGGTGAGGGATGTCGGCGGCGGGACGGACCTTCCCGTCGGTCGCTGCGCCGGGGTGACGATCGCATCGAGAGCGAGCGCCTCCACCCGACCGGCACCGAGATCCGTGACGTCTGCCACTGCGCCCACCGACGTGCCCGGGAGCATCACCGGGACCCGGGACCCGAGGCCGCGAACGCCGGGCGGCGTCGAGACCACGAACGGACCGTCCTGTGGCACGACCGACAGCGTGGTCACGACGGTGGCATGCAGCGCCAACGCCAACCCCAGGACCGTCACCAGTGCGACCGCCGACGAACCGGCGGCGCGCCAGCGCCGCCGCCGGCTCCCGCCGGCGACCGGGCGGGAGCCGCCGGCGGGAGCCGCCGGCGGGAGCCCACTCCCCCGGGGAGCACTGAGGACGACGACGCGTCTCATCACCTGTTCCTTCGGAGCCAACCCCTCGCACTACGATCAAAGTGTGCACAACCGTGCACTACCCGGTGACAACTGGTAGGCATCAGGCGTCACAAAGAGCCGGCAACAGGGACTAGGAGTGGTGGTTTGAGGGCGAAGAGCGATAATCCGGCAGTTGTCGCCGCAGCACCACAGCCCCGGAGCGGGCGTCCGGTGGTCGTCGTGGCGGAGGACGACGAGGCCAACCGCGTCGCCACCGGACGCTTCTTCGAACGGATGGGCTACGACGTGATGGGCGCCGCCGACGGACCCGCGGCGCTGCAGATCGTCGCCAGCACTCCGGTCGACCTCGTCCTACTCGACCTGGGGCTCCCGGGGATCGACGGGACGGAGGTCCTCGCCACCCTCCGGAAGAGCACCGAGGTACCCGTCATCGTGTGCACGGGCCGGGACACCGAGGAGGCCCGCATCCGCGGCCTCGACCTCGGCGCCGACGACTACGTCGTCAAACCGTTCTCCCTACCCGAGCTGGAGGCTCGGGTGCGGGCCGTCCTCCGGCGCGGTGCCGTCCAGGTCCACGACGAGGCGCTGGCCTACGGCGACCTGGTCATCGACCGGACCTCTCGGAAGGTGACGGTCCGCGGGGAACAGGTCGACCTGACCCGACGCGAGTTCGACCTGCTGGCCTTCCTCGCCAGCGCTCCCGGGCACGTCTACAGCCGGGAGGAGCTCCTGGCCCACGTGTGGGGATCGACCGAAGCGTGGCAGGACCGGGCGACCGTCACGGAGCACATCCGGCGCGTGCGGCTGAAGGTCGAGCACGACCCCAACCGGCCCCGCTGGATCCAGACGGCCAGGGGCGTCGGGTACCGCTTCGACGCCGGCGGAGCCGACAGCGGGAACGCCGGTGGGGCCGTCGGCGAGGACGGCAGCTAGCCCGGCGGGCCGCGCGCGAGCAGAATGGGACCCATGGCCGACTCCACCTCGCCCCCGAACGCCCACCCGCCGCTCGACACCTTCGGTGCCCGATCCTCCCTCGCCGTGGGCGACCGCCAGTACGAGATATTCCGTCTGGACGTCCTAGAGGAACGATTCGAGGTCTCCCGGCTCCCCTACTCCATCCGGGTGCTCCTGGAGAACCTGCTCCGCCACGAGGACGGGAGGCACGTCCACGCCTCCGACGTCGAGGCCGTGGCGGCCTGGGGCCAGCATCCCGAACGCCACGGGATCGGCGGCGCGGATGCGGCGGAGATCGCGTTCACCCCCGAGCGGGTGCTCATGCAGGACTTCACCGGGGTTCCCGGTGTCGTCGACCTGGCGGCGATGCGCGATGCGCTCGCCACCCTGGGGGGCGACCCCACGCGGGTGAACCCGCTGGTGCCCGTCGAGCTGGTGATCGACCACTCGGTCATCGCCGAGGTCTCCGGCACGACCGACGCCTACGATCGCAACGTCGACATCGAGTACCAGCGGAACATCGAGCGCTACCAGCTCCTCCGGTGGGCCCAGCAGGCCTTCGACGGGTTCCGCGCGGTACCCCCTGGGGCCGGGATCTGCCACCAGGTGAACCTGGAGTACCTGGCCAGAGTGGTCTTCGCCACCGACGACGGGCGCGCCTACCTCGACACGGTCGTGGGGACGGACTCGCATACCACCATGGTGAACGGGCTCGGCGTGCTCGGATGGGGCGTCGGGGGGATCGAGGCCGAAGCGGCGATGCTCGGCCAACCGCTCTCGATGCTCCTGCCGCCCGTGGTCGGCCTCCGCCTCGTGGGTGAGCAGCCCCCGGGGACGACCGCGACCGACCTCGTCCTCACCATCACCGAGCTCCTGCGCGCCCACGGCGTGGTCGGGAAGTTCGTCGAGTTCTACGGACCGGGCGTCGCCGCCGTGCCGCTGGAGAACCGGGCCACGATCGGCAACATGTCACCCGAGTACGGCGCCACCTGCGCCATCTTCCCCATCGACGACGTCACGCTCGACTACCTCCGGTTCACCGGACGCGACGAGGACCACATCGCCCTCGTGGAGGCCTACGCCAGAGCCCAGGGCCTGTTCCACCTTCCCGACGCCGACGGTCCGGTCTACTCCGAGACGATCGAGCTGGACCTCTCCACCGTCGTGCCCAGCCTGGCCGGTCCCTCCCGGCCCCAGGACCGGGTGTCCCTGGAGGGGGCCGGCGCGGCGTTCGAACGCGCCCTCGGCCGGGAGAAGCGGTCCCGGGCGGCGACGCTGGCCGGCGGGGTGGAGGCGGAGATCGAGGACGGGCACGTCGTGGTGGCGGCCATCACGAGCTGCACGAACACGTCGAACCCCCAGGTGATGCTGGCAGCCGGGCTGCTGGCGAAGAAGGCCGTCGACCGGGGTCTACGTGCCCGCCCGTGGGTGAAGACGACACTGGCCCCCGGCTCGCGGGTGGTCATGGACTACTTCGACCGTGCCGGCCTGACCCGGCCGCTGGCCGAGGCCGGTTTCGAGCTGGTCGGCTTCGGGTGCACCACCTGCATCGGGAACTCCGGTCCGCTCCTCCCCGGCGTCTCCGAGGCGATCCAGGACGGGGAGCTCTCGGCCGTCTCCGTGCTCTCGGGCAACCGGAACTTCGAAGGTCGCATCCACCCGGAAGTGCGGATGAACTACCTGGCGTCCCCCCCGCTGGTGGTGGCCTACGCGCTGGCAGGCACGATGGACATCGACCTGACGACCGACCCGCTCGGCGTGGGGTCCGACGGGCAACCGGTGTTCCTGGCCGACCTCTGGCCGTCCGCCGACGAGGTCACCGAGGCGATCCGGACGTCGGTGACGTCGGCCATGTTCCGTGACCGCTACCGCTCGATCTTCGAGGGGGACGACCGGTGGCGTCAGGTGCACACCGCCACCGGGGCCACGTTCTCCTGGGACCCCGACTCCACCTACGTGCTCCGCCCGCCGTTCCTGGAGGGCCTGTCCCCGGAACCGGCGCCGGTGGAGGACATCACCGGTGCACGCGTCCTCGCCCGGCTCGGGGACAGCGTGACGACGGACCACATCTCGCCCGCCGGGAACATCTCGCCGGCCGGTCCGGCCGGTGCGTACCTGGCGGACCATGGGGTGGCACGCGCCGACTTCAACTCCTACGGGGCTCGGCGGGGCAACCACGAGGTCATGATGCGGGGCACGTTCGCCAACATCCGGCTCCGCAACCAGCTGGCTCCGGGCACAGAGGGCGGCGTGACGCTCCACCTCCCCGACGGGGAGCAGATGAGCATCTACGACGCTGCCATGCGCTACGCCGCGGAGGGCACGCCGCTCGTCGTGCTGGCCGGCAAGGAGTACGGCTCGGGGTCGTCGCGGGACTGGGCGGCGAAGGGCACGTCCCTCCTCGGCGTCCGGGCCGTGATCGCCGAGAGCTACGAGCGCATCCACCGGTCCAACCTGGTCGGGATGGGCGTGCTCCCGCTTCAGTTCGCCGATGGCGAGAGCGCGGCGTCCCTGGGGTTGACGGGGACGGAGACCTACGACATCTCCGGGGTGGCGTCGCTCACGGACGGCACGGTACCCAAGGAGGTCGCCGTCCGGGCCGACGACGGGTCCCGGGTCGTCGAGTTCGCGGTCCGGCTCCGGATCGACACGCCCATGGAGGCGGACTACTACCGCAACGGCGGCATCCTCTCCTACATGCTGCGCCAGATGGCCGCCGGGGACTGAGGGCGCTCAGGCTGAGACCACCAGAGCGTCGGACGCTACGGGGTCGCCCGGCGCCGGGCCGGTAGAGCGCCCTGTGCCGGTAGAGCGCCCTGCGTCAGTAGGGGGCGGCGAGCGGCGCCAGCTGGGCGGCGGTAGGTTCGCTGCAGCAGAACCACGGTTCGGTCAGCCGCGACCGGACCCCGTCGGGCCCGCGGGAGACCTGGCCAAGGCAGGCGCGGGGACGGTTGTGGCCACCGAGTGCCACCACCCGTTCCTCGATCGCTTCGAACGTGACGAGGGGATCCTGGCCCACCCGCTGCTCGACCAGCGCCGACAGCTCGGACTGCAGCCCGTCGATGCCGGGATCGGGATGTGCCCATGACCACCCCAGGTGGACCGGATCGTAGGAGCCCACGAACGGGCGGATCTCGGGCCGGTCCACCAGGAGGGAACCCTCAGGCAACAATAGGCGGACCGTGTACTGCACCGGATCGACGTTGGCAACGAGATCGTGGGCGACCACGAAGTCGACCAGGTCGGCCAGGCTGGCCGCCGTGGTCAACGGCGTGAACGGCAACCACGACGGGCGGATCTCAATCCCGTGGGTCCGGAGCAACGAGACCGCCGCCGAGGCGTCGGCAGCGGTGTGCCCTTTGTCGAGGAGAGCCAGGACGGTGTCGTCGACCGACTCGAACGCAGAGACGACGAACGCACAGCCCGCAGCCCGCCACTCGGCCCACACATCGGGGTGTCGGAGGATGTGCTCGACCTTCACCGTGCAGTCGAAGGTCAGGTCGGGATGGCGCCGGTGGACCTCCCGGACGATCCGCCGGGCATGCCCGGGCATGTTGAGGAAGTCGGGATCGGAGAACGTGAGATGGCCGGCACCCGCCGCCACGAGCTGGTCCACGTCGGCTAGCACCTGGGCTTCGCCCACCGGCCGGACGCGACCGTCGTAGACCACGGGCACCGGGCAGTGGCGGCAGCGGTGGGAGCACCCCGTAGTGGTCGCCACCGACCCGACCAGGTGCTCCCCGTCCGGCGCCGCCATCCTCGTGTACCGGTCGAGTGGAGGGAGGAGACGTCGTGCCGGCAACGGGGTGTCGCGCCGCCCATCCCGACGACCGAGCTGGACCGGCTGGCCCGGATCGCGACCATCTGCCCACGCCACGAGCCCGGGAACGTACTCCCCGGCGATCACGGCGTCGGTGGGCGGGACCAGGGCAAGGTCGGTGTGCACCGTGGCGTACAGTCCGTAGAAGCAGAGCGGGACCTCCGGCCGCCGCTCCCGGATCGATGTGGCGAGCGGCAGGGCCAGGCGCAGCGCCGTGTGCATCGGGACGGAGAACGCCACCCGCTCCGCCCAGGCCACGTCGGCAGGATCGACCGGATCGACCGAGACGTCGGTGCAGCGCACGTCGTGGCCGGCAGACTCCAGGGCCGCCGCCGGCGCGGCCAGCGCGACGGGCTGGTGGCCAAGGTCGTAGGTGGACACGAGGAGGACGCGCACCCCTCGGACCCTATCGGCGCTCCGTCCGCCTCCAAGCAGGCCGCTCCACGCCTACACCCGCACGCGGGTCCACACCCGCCAGCCGCCCCGGGTCCGCATCCTCCGGCGCCCGACCCGCTCGCTGTCACCTCAGCGATCACGCACCCGGACTGTCAGCCGGGACTCCGCTTCCCGAAGGGCGGAGACGACCGTCTCGGGGTCCGGGCCTCGGGCGAAGACGAAGCCAAGGTAGCGATTGCCTTCGGGGAGCGGGACGAGAGCCTTCCCGGGAGCAACGGTGATCTCCAGCCCGACCACCCCGGGCACGGCCGCCGCGTCGTCTTGGCCCGACACCTGCTCCAGGACGCCGCCGACCCGGATGGGGAGCATCATCACCCCCGAGGACTCCGCCTCTCGTACCAGCCCTCCGAGCTCCAGCCCCAGGGCGTGCCGGATGATCACCTCCTCCAGGCGGACCCCGGCCCCGAACCGGAGGGTACGGGTGCACAGGCCGCCGATCGAGCGGGCCGCCACCTCGATCACCGTCGCCCCACCGGGCGTGCCGGCCTCGGCGGCAAGGCGGACCTCGGCGTGCACGGGCCCCTCGCTCAGGCCCAGGGCCCGGGCCGCGTCGGCCACGACCGCAGCCACCGCCGCAAGCGAGTCGGTGCCCAGGCGCGACGGAGTGACGTAGATGGTCTCCTCGAAGAACGGCCCGTCCAGCGGGTCGGGCTTGTCGAACACGGCAAGCACGCGGAGGTTCCCGTCGACGAGGATCCCTTCGACCGCCACCTCGTCACCGGCCACGAACCGCTCCACCAGCAACGGCTCGTCGGAATCGCCCGGCGAGCCGACGATGGCGGCGATGCGCCCGGCCGCCTCCCGTGCACCGGCGACGTCGTCGACGCGGATAACCCCCTGGCTGCCGGACCGGGAGACCGGCTTCACCACGCAGGGGAACCCCAGTAGTGCCGCCGCCGCAGCGACGTCGCCGTCCGGCTCCACCACCCGGAACGCCGGCTGGGGCACCCCGGACCGGTCGAGGAGCTGCCGCATGACGGCCTTGTTCCGGGTTGCGTCCACGGCGCCGGGCGGGCTGTGCCGGAACCCGAGTCGCTCGGCTGCCAACGCCGCCACCTGGACGCCCTGGTCGTCGACGGCGAGGACGGCGTCGATCGGGGCGCGGCCGTGCAGGGCGGCGATCGCCTCCACCGCCGCGCCGGGGGACGAGAGCGGCACGACGACGGCGCGGTCGCCCATGGTCGCGGCCATAGCCTGGCGGCGCTCGGAGCCGACGACCACGTCGACGCCGAGATCCGCGGCGGCGGCGAAGAAGTCCGGCGCCCGGTAGGTGGCGGTGGGCAGCAGTAGGAGGATCCTCGGCATCGCCCTATGATGCTCCAGACGGACGAGAAGCGAGGCCAGGCCGCGATGGATGACGACGAGCTCGACAGCGTACCGGTGCTCCGGGTGAGCGAGAAGGCCTACTCGGTCGTGACCGAGGTGCTGGCCGGTGAGGACAACGCCCAGGATCTGGCGCTGTGGCTGGAGGTGTCGGGGTCCACGCCCACGGCCTACACCTACGACATGTACTTCCAGGCCGTGGGAGACGCCAGCCCCGACGACTGGACGCACCAGCAGGACGACCTCCGGGTCGTCGTCCCGGCCACGAGCATCGACCGGGTGCACGGTTCGCTCCTCGACGTCAGCACGGACGGCGCGGAAGAGGGTCTGGTGATCGTCAACCCGAACCGGCCACCTCCCTCGATGGCCTCCCCCGCCATGTCGGCGCCGCCAGCCGACCTGAGCGGCGACGTCGCCCAGCGCGTCCTCCTCGTGTTGGAGGAGCAGATCAACCCGTCGATCGCCGCCCACGGGGGCCGGGCCGACCTGGTGGCCGTCGAGGACGGCGCGGCCTACCTGCGGCTCAGCGGCGGATGCGCCGGATGCGGCATGGCGGCCGTGACCCTCAGCCAGGGAATCGAGGTGGCGCTGCGGGAGTCGGTGCCAGAGGTCCTCCGCGTCGTCGACGTGACCGACCATGCCGCCGGTACGAACCCGTACTACGAGGCCGCGAAGAAGTAGCCCGGGCCAGTGCGCGTCGGCTCCGCTCGCCGGCGCGCACACGAGCGAGCTCGGCGGGGTCCAGCGGGGCCACACAGAACGAGCTCGGCGGGGCGGGGCGGGGCCGACCCGCCCGGGAGCGCCCCGGTAACATGCCGTTCCATGGCCATCTACGCGCTCGACGACCGGGTCCCCACCATCGACCCTGCCGCCTACGTACACCCAGACGCCGTGGTGATCGGGAACGTCACCCTCGGGGCCGGCACCACCGTCTGGCCCGGAGCGGTCCTGCGGGGTGACTACGGGCGCATCTCGATCGGTCCCCGGACCTCGATCCAGGACGGCACCGTCGTCCACGCCACCGCCGACCTCGCTACCACCGTGGGCGCGGGCTGCGTCGTCGGGCACATCGCCCATCTGGAGGGATGCACGGTCGAGGACAGTTGCCTCATCGGCTCCGGGTCGGTCGTGCTCCACCGGGTCGTCGTCGGCGCCGGAGCCGTCGTCGGCGCCAATGCCGTCGTCATCGACGACACGGTCGTCCCCCCGGGCGCGATGGCGTTGGGGGTGCCGGCGAAGATCCGGCCGGGCGCCGGGGCCGGATCAGCCCCGTTCATCGAGCTCGGCAGCGAGCTCTACGTGGAGAACGGCAACCGCTACCGGAACGGGCTCCGGCGGCTCGACTGAGCCGCCGGGCGGGTTCCTCGCCCGGTGCGGCGATGACACCCGATCGCAGCCGGCCGGCAGCAGAAGACTGGAACGGCGCACCGACCCGGCCGGCGGCGGTAGGATCGTGCCCGGTGCGCCGGGAAGGCTGGTCGGCAATGTCCTGATCGCGGCCGTCCGGAGGGAGCACCAGCGTGGGCGATCCGACGGCGTTCGCGTCTGCGCTGATCCTCGTGTCCGTGGGTGGGCTCGTCGCGTACGGAGCGACCGTCGTGGCCCGCCGGGTGTCGGTGCCGGCGCCCGCCTTCCTGCTCGTGATCGCAGCTGCGGCCGCCCGGATCGTCCCCGGTCTCCACGCGCCCACCGATGCGATCGTCGAGCGCATCGTCACCGTCGCGCTGGTCGCCATCCTGTTCGACGGGGGCATGCGGATCGGATGGTCGCGCTTCCGTGCCGAGGCGAGAGCGATCACCCTGACCGGGGTGGCCGGCACCGCGCTGACCGTCGTCGGTGCCGCGCTCGTCACACACCTCGTGGCCGGCGTCGGCGCGTACCCGTCACTGCTCGTCGCCACCGCCGTCGCCTCGACCGATCCGGCCGTGGTCTTCTCCGTCCTGGGAGAGCGGATCACATCAGGAGGTGCGGGTACCATCCTCGCCGGTGAGGCGGGCGTGAACGACCCGGTCGGGATCGCCCTGATGACCGCCCTGCTGGGGGTCGGTCGCCTCGACCCGTCGGCGTCCGCCCAGCTAGGTGCCGACTTCCTCTCGGCAATGGTCGTCGGGGCGGTGACCGGCATCGTGGGCGGGGGCGTGCTCCGCCTGCTCACGGCGCGCTGGGGACGGGCCACCGGCGGGCTCGGTCCCCTCCTGACAGTAGCCGGCGCGCTGCTCGTCTACGGGGGAGCCACACTCGCCCACGGATCGGGGTTCCTGGCCGTCTTCGTGGCCGGCATCACGCTCGGTGACCAGCGGATCCCGGGCATGCGCCGACTCCAGCGGCTTCACGCCGCTGCCGCGGGCGTCGGCGAGGTCGCGGTGTTCACCGTTCTCGGCCTCACCGCCGACCTGGGCGAGCTCACCCGGACCGACGTCTGGGTGCCGGGGATCGCCCTCGGCGTGGCCCTCGCCCTCGTTATCCGCCCGGCCCTCGTCGGAGCATGCCTCCTCCCGGTCCGGATGCCCCGTAACGAACGCTCGTTCGTCCTGCTCTCTGGCCTCAAGGGCGCGGTCCCGCTCCTCCTCGGCCTCCTGCTCGTCACGGCCCATGCACCCGACGCAGCCCGGCTCTACGGGATCGTCGTCGTGGTCGTGGTGTTCTCCGTCATGGTCCAGGGAACCCTCGTCCCTCTCCTCGCCTCCCGGCTGCACCTCTCGGCACGTGACCCCGGCGCTGACCCGGATCCCCCGTCGCCGGACCCGGACCCCGGCGCTGACCCGGATCCCCCGTCGCCGGACCCTCAAGGTGGCCGGCTCCCCGGCCGATAGGAGTGACGCAGGGCACGGGCACCGCTGACCCACGACAGGAAACAGGAGGCGCGGGACGTGACGCGCAGTGGGCAGGAGACCTCCCCGGACGGGTCAACCGCGGTGCTGGCTGGGGCGCCGCATCGGCACGCCAGCGCTTCGGCGTCTCACCCCCGCCGGACCCGTCCGCACCGCTGCGCGGCCAGGCTCGCGATCCTGGGGGCGGCCCTGGCGACGGCGGTTGCCCTGGCGCCGGTGGCGGGCGCGGCCACACCAGGACGCGGAGCGGCCCCGGCCCGGAGCACGGCCACGCAGACCTCCACGGGAACCACCGTGGCCACGGCCGCGTGCCACACGCCCGTCCTTCCCGCCGGGACGGCCCGTAGGGCTCCCTCCGGAATCATCCACCCCCGGCTGATCGGCTCCGGCGCCGGCGCCCCGAACACCCACTCCGCCCCTCCTCCCGCCGGGACCGGCTCCGCCCCGGGAACGGGGTCGAGCTCCGTCACCTGCCCGGCACCGTCCGCCCGCACGTCGGCCCCCCAGACGTCCGACACCGGAAGGGCAGCCGCCACGACGACCACCTCGGCCTATGGCGGGGGCACCCCACCACTCCTCTACAACGGCGGGCCGGTCATGGGGACGGGCTCCACGGTCGGGGAGAACACTGTGGTGCCGATCTACTGGGCGCCGACCGGCTACACCTACCCGACCGGCTACACCAGCGTGATCGACGGGTTCGTCGCCAACGTGGCCAGGGCCAGCGGCAGCCCGTCCAACTCCTACGCCGTGGCCGCCCAGTACTACGAGCTGGCGAGCACCATCGAGGAGCACATCCACTACGCCGTGGTGGCAGGCACGCCGGTGGACGCCTCTACCACATACCCCACCGGGGGCTGCGCCCCGGACAGCGGGTTCGGCTACACCGCCTGTGTCGACGACACCCAGGTCCAGGCCGAGGTGGCGGCAGTCCTGGCCGCAGAGAACCTGCCGACCGGCCTCGGCTACCTCTACCCGGTGTTCTTCCCCCCGGAGGTGGAGACGTGCATCACCAGCAAGGACGAGGCCCAGGGCGGGGAGTGCTCCGCCCCGACCGCCTCGGGCTACTGCGCGTACCACTACGCGTTCGGGCCCGCCTCACCGGCCAGCGCCGACGTGGTCTACGCCGACCTGCCCTACCCCACCCAGTCGAGTCAATACACCTGCTTCAGCGGGCAGTCACCCAACGGCAACGCGGCGGCTGATGCGACCGTCAGCATCCTCAGCCATGAGCAGAACGAGGCCATCACCGACCCCTTCGGAAGCGCCTGGTTCGACTCGTCGGGCTACGAGATAGCCGACGAGTGCGACTTCGTCTTCGGGAACGCGCTCGGGTCCACCGGCTCGGGCACCGCCGCCGCGACCACCGAGTACAACGAGGTGATCAACGGAGGGCACTACTACCTCCAGGAGATGTTCTCCAACGAGAACTACGCCCTGGACAGCGCGGACGGGTGCGTCCAGCGGGTGGCGCCGCCCACGGCGTCGTTCACGCCGGGAAGCGCGGTCGCCGGGTCGACCACCACCTTCAACGGCTCGGCCTCGTCCGATCCCTACTCCACGACCGGGATCACCTCGTACGCCTGGTCGTTCGGCGACGGGAGCAGCGGCGGCGGCGAGAAGCCGAGCCACGTCTACGCCTCGGCGGGGACCTACGACGTGACGCTCACGGTCACCGACGTGGATGGCTGGACCGGCACGACCACCGAAGCCGTCGACGTGGCCACCGCCCCGACGGCTCCCGGGTCACCCACCGGGGTCTCGGCCACGGCTGGGGACGCCGAAGCGTCGGTCGCCTTCACCGCTCCGGCGTCCGACGGCGGGAGCGCGGTCACCGGCTACACCGTCACGTCGAACGCCGGGCAGCACGTCACCGCGACCTCCAGCCCGGTCGAGGTGACGGGGCTGACCAACGGCACCAGCTACACGTTCACCGTCACCGCCACCAATGCCGCCGGCACCTCTCCACCGTCTTCCCCGTCGGATGCGGTGACGCCTGAGGCACCCACCCCGGCGCCCACTCCCACTCCGGCGCCCACTGCCACGACGACCGGGGCCGGCTACCAGCTGGTGGCTGCAGACGGGGGGATCTTCACCTTCGGAGACGCCGCCTTCTACGGGTCGACCGGGTCCATCCACCTGAACCAGCCCATCGTGGGGATGGCCCTATAACGCCGGGTTCCGAGCCCCGGCCCGACGGGGACGCGTCCTACCCCGCCACGGCGGGCAGGACCTCCTCACCCAGCAGGCGGAGGTGGTCGAGGTCGTCGAGGTCGAGGATCTGGAGGTAGATCCGACCGGCGCCTATCGCAGAGAACCGCTGGAGCTTCTCGACCACCTCCGCCGGGCTCCCGCACAGTCCCTCTTCCCGGAGCTGGTCGACCGGCCGTCCGATCCGCGCCGCCCGGCGAGCCAGCCCGGCATCGTCGCGAGCGCAGCACACCACCTGGGCCGCCGACATGACGATGCTCCCCGGATCCCGTCCGGTCGCTTCGCAGGCACGGCGGACGGACTCGAAGCACGACGCGGTGGCGTCGGGTCGGTGGAACGGCACGTTGTACTCGGCTGCGAACGTGGCGGCGAGCCGCGGCGTCCTGACCCTCCCCGCTCCCCCCACGATGATCGGTGGGCGCGGAGACTGGACCGGCTTCGGGAGCGCCGGGCTCCCGGCCAGCCGGTAGTGCCGCCCGGCGAAGTCGAACGGTTCGCCACGCGGGGTCGCCCACAGCCCGGTGACGACGGTGAGCTGCTCGTCCAACCGCTCGAACCGCTCCCCGAGGGTCGGGAAGGGGATCCCGTAGGCGCGATGCTCGACCTCGAACCACCCGGCCCCGAGCCCGAGCTCGACCCGGCCGCCGCTCATGGCGTCGACCTGGGCCACGATGATCGCCAGTGGGCCTGGGAGGCGGAACGTCGCCGAAGTGACGAGGGTGCCCAGCCGGATCGACGACGTCTCCCGGGCCAGGCCGGCCAGGGTCGTCCAGGCATCCGTCGGCCCGGGCCAACCGTCCCCGTCCCCCATCGCCACGTAGTGGTCGCTCCGGAAGAAGGCGCCGAAGCCGAGGACCTCCGCCTCCTTCGCCACGGCGAGGAGCTGGTCGTAAGTGGCGCCCTGCTGGGGCTCGGTGAAGACGCGGAGTTCCATGCCCACGGTCTAGCGGATCTTCCCGCGCCGGGCATCCGGCGGCCGCTCCACGGGAGCCGACAGTCGCTCCACGGGAGCCGACCTGCGGCCCGGAACGCCCGTCCTCCGACCCGGGGCTACCGTTGCGCCGTGCCGATCTTCCTGAGGCGCCTCGCCAAGAAGCTGACCCGGCGCCAGGCGGCACTCCTCCTCGTGCTCGCCGCCACCGCCATTCTCCTCGGTGCGGCGCTATTCGCCCTCACCCAGCACGTTTCCTTCGGGACCGGCGTGTACTGGGCGTTCACCACGGCGAGCACCGTCGGCTACGGTGACGTCACCCCGCACAACGCCGTCGGGCGGGTCATCGCCGTCGGGGAGATGGTCACGGCCATCCCGTTGTTGGCCGGCGTCTTCGGCGTCCTGACCGTGGCGGCTACCTCGTCCCACCTCCGGAGACTTCTCGGCATGGACCGATCACTGCCCAACGAGCCCTACTCGATCGTGTTCGGGGGGCACACGCTCGTCCCCCTCATGCTGGGGGAGCTAGCCGAGCGGGACGTGCCGGTGGTGCTGGTCCACGACCCGGCAAGCGGTGAGGCCCAAGCTCCCGAGGGCATCCACCTCGTCGAAGGGGACCCGGCGGCCGAGAGCATCATTGCCAGCACCCAGCCGGCCCGCGCCCGGGAGGCGCTCATCGCCACGCTGGAGGACGGCGACGCCCTCATCATCGCCGTCATCCTCCGCAAGCTCGCACCCGATCTCCCGGTGATCGCCGTGGTCTCCTCCCCCGACGTCGCCGCGGCGCTCCACGACCTGGGCGTCACCCGCACGATCTCGGTCAACGAGCTCGTCGGCCATGCCGTGGCCAAGAGCCTGGAGGCACCGCACGCCTCCGACCTCCTCCTACGCATGCTCGGCACTGACCGCTACCGGCTGGCCGAGATCGACCTGGAGCCCCGCTTCCACGGTCGACCCCTCGCCGAGGTGCGGCGCCAGTCCGAGGGGCTGGTCCTGGGCGCCGTGGTGGCCGGTGCCGTGGTGCTCGGTGTCGGGGAGGACCCGGTGCTCACCCCGACCGACCGGCTCCTGGTCCTCGTCACCTGAGCCGGCCGACCGGGCCGTGCCGCCGCTCGGCAGGGGAGCCGCTCGGCAGGGGAGCCGGCTACCGGCCCCACCCTGCGGCCGGCTCCGTCACGGGTCGATCAGGACCCCGGGGTTCAGCAGACCTCCCGGGTCCACCGCCGCCTTCCCCGCCCGCAGGACCGCGGCGAACAGGTCCGGACGCTGGAGGTCGTAGGCCGGACGGTGCATGCGGCCCACGGCGTGGTGGTGGGTGATGGTCCCGCCACCCTCCAGCACGGCGTCGGCGGCGGCCGCCTTCACCTCTGCCCACATGGTCCGCTCCGACCCGGGCCGGCCCACCCCCGCCCACGTGTAGTACGGCGCCGGCCCGTCGGGGTAGACGTGGGTGAACCGGCACGACAGCAGCGGGTCGTGCCCGAACACCTGGCGGAGTGCATGCCCCACCCGTTCCCGGACCAGGGCGTCGAACTCTGGCCAGCGGTCCCAGGTCACCGCGCTCTCGAACGTGTCGGCGACCATCCCGAGGCCGGTCTCCACCCCGGTGCCGATCCCGGAGCCCACCCCGACGAAGGACTCCCGCCATGCCCCGAGGGCGCCACCCCGACCCGTCGGTCGCCCGGAGCCGTCGTCGACGACGATCTCCGCGTCGTCGACCTGCCCCCCGGCCTCCCGGGCGATGGACACGGCCTGGGCCATCCAGTCACCCTGGGGGATCTCCGCCGACTCGAACCCGAGCATCAACAGCGCCTGGGCTCCGTCCAAACCTGCCGCCCGCCCCGCCTCCGCCGGGTCGAGCAGCCTGAGGTTCGCCGGCGTGAGCCCGGACTGGACGATCCGGCGCACGGCTTCGGATCCCTCCGACCAGCCGGGGTACGCCACACCGGCCGACGCCCGGAACCGGGGGCGACGCTGGATCCGCATCCACGCCTCGGTGATGATGCCGAGGGTCCCCTCGCTCCCGAGGACGATCCGGTCGGGGGAGGGCCCGGCCCCCGACCCCGGGAGCCGGCGCGACTCCCACCACCCCCGGGGCGTGAGCATCCGGACCGACTCCACGAAGTCGTCGATGTGGGTGCGCTGGGTGGCGTAGTGGCCTCCGGCCCGGGTGGCGATCCACCCGCCGAGTGACGAGAACCGGAACGACTGGGGGAAGTGGCGGAGCGTGTACCCGAGAGGACGGAGCTGGTCCTCCAGCCGGGGACCGAGCACACCGGCCTGGATCCGGGCCGCGAGCGACCGTTCGTCGACCTCGAGCACCCGGTCCATGGCGCCGGTGGCGATGGTCACCACCCCGTCGGCCTCCGGGGTGTTCACCCCCCACACCACGGACGATCCGCCACCGAAGGGCACCACGACGTAGCCGCGGTCGACGCACCAGTCGAGCGTCGAGACCAGCTCCTGCTCGTTCCTCGGCTCAGCCACCACGTCGGGCGGGGTTTGGAAGTCCAGGTGGAAGGCGCGGGTCCGATCGGTGACGTGCGAACCGTAGGTGTGGAAGGCGCGGGTCCAGGTCTCCGTCGAGCACCAGGCGGCCAGCGCGCCGGGCACCGTGATCCTCGGGCGGCGCAGGTCGGCATCCGCCAGGTCGGGGATGGGCCCGGGCACGATGGGAACACCCGCCTCTCCCGACAGCCGGCGGGCCAGGGCGGCGCGGTCCGCGTCGGTCGGCTCCTCGGACTGGAGGCACCATGCCCAGAGCGATCGCCGGTCACCGTGCACGCCCGTCGTTCCCGTCGTGCCCACCGCTCCCGTCGTGCCCACCGCTCCCTCCCCTCCCTGCGTCACTCCCCGGTGGCGCCCTTGGGACAGCCGGCGCCCCCAGGACCGACGCCCGCAGCAACTTCCCGCCACTGTAGAGCGGCCGGGCGGGCGGGGGACCGGACCGCCATGACCACCAGGCAACCGGTAGCCAGCACGGCCAGACCGCCCAGGAGGGCGGGGTAGCCGGCGGCGGCGGTCAGCTCCGCCAGGACGACCGGGAGGGCGAAGCCGACGTAAGTGAGGGCGTAGTACACCGCAGTCAGGCCGGCGAGCTCACCGGGGGAGGCCAGTCGCTGGACCTCCAGGAGACCCGAGACAAGGCACAGCCCGTACCCGGCGCCGAGCACGACCGCGGCCACGAGGACCAGCACCGGGCTCGTCCGGGCCGCGGCCAGAGCGGCCAGAGCCATCCCGAGGACGACCGCCGCCATCCCTATCACGCCACCCCGTGCGCTGTCGGCCCGGTCGAGATGCCGGGCGAGGGGCTGGACGGCAACGCCGATACCCAGCGTGACGCCGGCCACGGCACCGGCGAACGCGATGCCGTACCCGGTGGTGTGGCGGGCCACCACGGTGGGAAGGACGGCGAAGGCCACGGCCGGAGCGCCGAACACCCACGGAGCCAGGGGCACGACCACCGAGGCGAACCTCGGGTGCCGGGCAAGGGGGACACGGAGCCGGGACCAGGTGGTCCGAAGGTTCCGGCCAGGCGGGGGAGCCGTCTCGGCCACCCACCACAGGCCGGGAGCGACCAGGGCCATCACCGCCAGGTGGGGCAGGTAGGCCACCACGAGGGGGTCCGGGCTCCACTGGGCGATCAGCCCCGCCACCACCGGACCGAGGCCGAACCCGGCTGAGAGGGCGATCGCCGCCCGCCGCGCTCCTCCCTGCTCGCCGACCTCCAGATCGTAGGGGGGCACCGACAGCTCCTTCACCCAGACGCTCCCCACGGCCAGCACGACTCCGCTGGCCATCCCGGCGAGGAAGCGCCCCACGTACAGGAGCGGCGTCGAGGTGACGCCGCCGATGAGCACGCCGGTAGCCACCACCGAGAGGACCGCGGCCGGGCGCATGAGCGCGCCCCGCCCGTAGCGGTCCGACGCCGGCCCGCCCACGAGCAGCGCCGGCACGAGACCCAGGGCATAGACCCCGAACAAGGCCTGATCGGTCCCGACCGAGAGGCCCCGGTGCTGGTGGTAGGCGATCAGCAGCGACGCGAACTGGTTGGCGCCCCATCCCACCCCGAACATGGCCGCCGCCACCGGCCGCCACCCCAGATTGTGGGAGGTGCTCCACCCCGGGGTGCGGGAGCCAGGCATCCCCCGCCGTCCCTCCGGGCTCAGCTCGGCTCGGGGCTGCGGCACCCGCCGTAGATCACCGAGTCCAGGTGCTTCCAGTAGACGTCGACCGCCTGGAAGCCGACGGCACGCAGGTAGCCGAGCTGGCGATCGAGCGGTGCCATGTGGCGGATGTGGTTGTCGTAGCGGGTCTGCTCGTCGTGGGTCCGGTGGGCAGCCTTCGCCGCCGCACCGGGATCGGCCCGGTCGGCGGCGCGCTGCCAGGCCGCCGCCACGATCGGGTCGTCGGCGGTCACCGGGTCGAAGTTGAGGTACCAGCCGCCGGGTGCCAGGTGGGAGTGGATCTCGGCGAACAGGGTCGCCTTCCGCTCGTCGGGGACGTGGTGGATGCACTGCGAGCTCACCACGGCGTCGACGGTGTCTGGCAGGGCGCCCGCCCAGGGATCGGTGACCATGTCGAACGCGACGTAGCGATACCGCCCGTCGTAGGGGGCCATCGCGCCGGCTCCCTCGGCCATCATCTGGTCGGAGAAGTCGGCGAGGACGGCCTCGGCCCGGGGATAGCTCCCGAGCACCGCCCGCGCCGCCGCGCCGGTCCCGGCTCCGAGATCGAGCAACGTGAACGGCTGGTCCGAACCGAACGGGAGGAGGTCGGCCATGAGCTGCCACTGGGCGGCGCGCTTTGCCTCCCGCTCGTCACCGGCCGCCACCCAGCGCCCGACCGCCTGCTCCGACCGCCAGATCGCCGCGTTCTGATCCTCACCCGTGGTCATGGTGCGACGTTAGCCAGCCGAGCGGGTGAGGGGCTCCGGGCCCCCGACCGGGTCGCAGCTCACGCCGGCGACGAGAAGCTGGGTCAGGTGGTCGACGAAGCCGGCGTCGAGCGCGTCCGGGTCCATCCTCGCCCGGTGGAAGACCGTGGCCACGGCGAGGTCGCAGACGAGCGCGATGTCGAGGTCGCCCCGGGCCTCTCCCCGCCGACGGGCCCGCTCGAACAGGTGGGTGGCGACCTGCTGGCGCCGGGCCAGCACCACTGAGTCGAACGTCTCGCGGAGCTGCGGGTTGCGGTCGGCCTCGGCCGAGAGCGCCTCGAGCACGCGGCCGAGCGGCGAGCGGGCCAGGGTGACCAGGCCCGCCACCAGCTCCCGGGTGTCCCCCCGCAGGCTCCCGGTGTCCGGCTCGGTCACCATCCCGAGCGCGGCGTCGTGGACCGCCTCCACCACCAGCTCGGCCTTCGACGGCCACCAACGATAGACGGTGCCCTTCCCCACGTGCGCCCGCGCCGCCACCGCCTCGATGGTGAGGGCCGGGTAGCCGACCTCGCTCAGCAGGTCGATCGTGGCGTCGAGGATCGCCCGGTGCGACGCCGCGCTCCGCGGCCGCCCCGGCCGCGTCACTTCCCCTCCCCCGCGTCACCCGACCCCGGCACGGTCGAGAACGGCGCGTCCGGGCTCTCACCCGGGTCCACGGTAGAGACGGAGGCGCCGACGGTGTCTTCGACCGGACCGAGCACCGTCTCTTCTGGCGGTACGTCGGCGGGTACGTCGGCGGGTACGGGCAGTGCCCGAGCCGGCAGGTACACGGCGGCCACGACGACGCCGGCGATCGCCACCACCATCCCCACCACGTCGGCAAAGTTGACCCCGGAGACGAAGGACTCCCGCGCCACCCGGGCGAATGCCGCTCCTGCCGTCCCGCCGACGTGGGCGGCGATCGCCAGCGCTGCCCCCAGAGAGGCGCTGGCCTCCCGGGCGACGGCTGCGGGTAGGTGGGCCTGGGCGACGTGCTGATCCACGAGCGTCCGGTACCGCTGGTCGAGCAGGCTGCCCAGCACGGCCACACCGAGCGCTCCCCCGACCTGGATCGTGGTCCCGTTCATCGCCGAGCCCACACCGGCCTCTTCGCGTGGCAGCGAGCCCATAATCGACTCCGTCGCCGGCGCCATCGTGAAGCCCATCCCGGTCCCGAGCACGAGGATGGCGATGAGAACCGGGGTGTACCCCGAGGCGATCGAGAGGTGGGTGAGCAGCCCGAGCCCGATCGCCACCAGGGCGAGCCCGGTGCCCACCACCCACTTGGTGCCGATGCGGCGGACGATCATCGAGGAGACGGGGGCGCCGACGCCGAGCATCACGGCCACCGGGGCGATGCGGATCCCGGCCTGGAGGGCCGTGAAGCCGAGGACCGACTGGAGGTACTGGGTCAGGAGGAACATCGCCCCGAAGAGGGAGAAGAACACCAGGGTGACCGAGATGCTGGCCGCCGAGAACCGGGCGTTCCGGAAGAACTGCATACGGAACATCGGGTGGTCGCAGCGCAGCTCCCACAGCACGAAGACCACCAACACGGCAACCCCGCCGAAGAGGCCGAGGAGGACCGATCCGCTAGACCACCCGTCGACCGGAGCCTCGATGATCCCGTAGAGCAGGGCGCCGAGACCGACGATCGACAACCCGGCGCCGAAGGGATCGGAGCGCCGGGCGGCGGGATCCGACGACTCGGGGATCAAGAATGCGATCGACACCAGGCCGACGGCGACGATCGGGACGTTCACGAGGAAGACCGATCCCCACCAGAAGTGGGCGAGGAGCCAACCGCCGATGATCGGGCCGATGGCGATCCCGAGGCCCGACGTGCCCGACCAGATCCCGATGGCCTTCGCCCGCTCGTGGGGACCGGTGAACACGTTGGTGAGGATCGACAACGTGGAGGGCATGACGAACGCGCCGCCCACGCCCATGGCGCAGCGGAAGTAGATCAGCTCGTCGGCGGAGTGGGAGAAGGCCGACAGGCCCGAGCCCACGCCGAAGAGGGCCAGGCCGACGAAGAGGGCCTTGCGGCGCCCGAACCGGTCTCCCAGGCTGCCGGCCGTGATCTCCAGGCCGGCGAAGACCACGGTGTAGGCGTCCACGATCCACTGGAGCTGGCTGGAAGAGGCGTGCAGGTCCCGCACCAGGGTCGGCAGGGCCACGTTCAGGATCGTGTTGTCCAGACTCACCACCAGCAGGCTGATGCAGAGGACGGCCAGCACCGCCCACCGCTCCCGGTGCACCCGGTTCTCATCCATCCCCATCCCCTTTCGATACAATACGAATCGATACCGTTTCGATATAGTAGCGAGCTGTCGCCTCGGGCGCAACCGGCGTACTGCCGCCGCCGGGGCGACACCGGGATGCCCTAGCCGGGGTCCCAGCACGTCCACCCGCCAGGCGATAGCCTCCATCGGTGAAGACGATCACAAAGGGGAAGTCCATGCGCGACAGGCAACAGGCAGCTGCAGACACAGGCCGGGGAGGCCCGGCAGATCCGTCTCGGGGACGACACCTCCGGCGACGCCGTGTCCGGAGAGCGGGCGGCGGTCTGGCCGGTGCCGTCGTAGCGGCCACCCTGGTCGCCGGCGTCCTCGGGGCCGGTATCGGGACGGCGGCGGCCGCCACTCCGAGCGCCACGGCGACAACCGCCACGACCTCCAGCCCGGGGTACTACCTCGCCCTCGGGGACTCGGTCGCCTTCGGGTACCGGCCGTCCCAGGTCACCACGACCGCCCAGTACGAGAACGCCGACAACTTCGTGGGCTACCCGACCGACGTGGCCGCGGCGGAGAACCTCGTCCTCGTGAATGCGTCGTGCCCGGGTGAGACCACGTCGTCGATGCTGTCGGTTACCGCCCAGTCCAACGGGTGCGAGAACAGCTATAGCCCTACGGCCGCGACGAATCTCGTGGCGGGCGGGTACCGGACCTACTTCCCGCTGCATGCCTCCTACACCGGAT